>JANOCF010000398.1:0-2443 GCA_031412055.1 Holophagales bacterium
CGGGCAGCATCCGGTCGATGAACCAGAGCCTCTCCTGGCCGTCGGAGAGCGGGTAGGTGTCGCCGTCCCTGGCGAGGTGCGGAATGCGCGTCGGCAGGGACGACTCCCGCTTGGCGCGCAGCCGGTCGAAGACGGAGCGGATCGGCGTCTCACCGCGCGGTCTTGCGGGGTCGCTCATCTTCTTCTTCTACCAACGCCTCGCCGTGAAATCGTTCTCGCCGAGGACCAGGCGGCCGTAGCGCCGGTCGATCACAGCAAGCGGTTCTCCGACCAGGGGAGCGAAGACCACCTCGGCGGAAATCCGCTCCAGGGGGTGCCCGCCGGTGAAGACACGAGGGCCGATGATACGGCGGGCTTCGGCCACGATCTCCTCCGCGGTCTGCGCAGCGGTCCGCTTTGCTGCACACGCCAGATCTACGGCATCCGCAATCTCGGACGGCTTCGGATCGCGTCGCGCCAGAGTCTCGAGCAGCTCGCCGGCCTGGTGCGTGATGCAGCAGGCACTGCGGTAGCGGATCGCCATGCGGCCGACGTCCGTCAACATCCCGTCCAACTCGGCCAGCGGCCGGTCGTTGGAGGCCTTGACGGCGCGCAGGAACTTCCTGGCTTCCTCAATGGCGCGGGCGGCAGCGCCCAGGAAGGGGGCGGGGATCAATGCCTGGTGCCAGGCGAACTGGAGGCTGGTGAGCTTCGAGAGCTCCTCGCTCTTGCCTCTCAACAGCAGATCGTCGTCGGAAAGGTAGTGATCGTGCAGCGCGATCCGGCGGGTGTCGGAGTCCACCATCGATTCCGGGAAGAGGAGCGGCCCGACCTCGATCCCCGGGTTGTTGCGCAGGGGTGTAAGGAAGTAGGCGGGCTCGGTGCCGTCGATGGCCACGACGAAAAAGAGCAGATCGCCTTCTCCCGCCAGGGACATGAAAGCGCCCGATCCGCTGACCCTGTAGCCATCGCCATCACGGCGGGCCCGGGCGCCATAGGTGGCCACCTTGTCCTCGTGAACACGGAAGCTCGTGTTGGCCAGCAGCAGCCGTCCCTGGACCACCTTCTGCAGCAAGGATTGGCGCCGGGCAGCGAGCTCCGGGTTGTTGCGGATCGGTAAAGTCGCCAACGTGGCGAGCACGTAATAGTGGTTCTCGATCGCCACTCCCGCTGCCGGGGAGATGCTTCCGATGCTGTGCAGGATGTTGAAACAGGCCCGGGAGAGGCCTCTGGGATCCCGGGCGTAGAACTCGACGATCGACGGCAGGTGGGTGGCGCGAAGCGTCTGATAGAAACCAGAGAGGTCCCGGTGAGCGACTCCCTCCTCGAGCGCGGTGACGACCCGTGCAAGCTCCGCGTCGAGAGCCTGCGCCGAAGGCCTCGTCAGCCGGGATGTCCGTCTGGCGGTTTGCCGCGGCGCTTCGGACGGGAGCTTCTTCTTCAAACTCGTGTCTCGGGCACCGAGGCTGATGGCTGCCATCTGTCTACCTCCCTATCGGTTCAGGGATTAGCATCTTACACGAGACTATGTTGCGCGACCAGTGGGAAAACCGCGTCCTGCAGCGGCCCTGCCGCCGGGTCGTGATACCATCTCAATATATGATCCAAGGCGCAATCAAGCCTTTCGAAGGGCTGCGGCTTTCCGCGGCGACCTGTGAATGGAAGAACGAGCAGCTGCCGGCGTGTTTCGAAGCTCCCCTCCGAACGTTGCTCGAGGACGTCGTTGCGACCCTGGCGACCGGCCAGCTCCCCCTGGCTCCGACGCTCGTTCCTTTCGACAAGCCCAACGTCGTTCGCCCCTACCATCACCGACGCGCCTTCTATGTGCGGATTCCTCCTGACCAGGGGGGAGGCGTCATCGCGATCAAGGGAACCGAGCCCTTTCTCCAAGAGGAGGTCAGAATGATGATCGCCTCGGGGCTCCAAAGCGCCTGGTACCCGCATCTCAGGATGCGCCTCATCGACATGTATCCTGCGCGAGAGTTCAAGGTTCCTCTCGCCGAAACGCTGCGCGAGGCGCACGGCGAGGCGCTTGTCGCCAACGAGCTGGTCGTGGCCTACGCGCGTCGCTACGACGCGGTCCCGACCCTCCCGATCCCGCTCGCCGTGATGCGTCTACCGGACGCCATCTCGAAGAGCTTCATGGATCTGCTCCGGCCGGAGCTGAATCCCTTCCCGCGCGAAGTCGTCGAGCTCCAGGTCGAGAAAGGTCTCGGCTGCTACGTCTACTACTACCCGATGGCGCCGTTCCCTCGCGTCCGCGATATTGCGGAGGAGCTCCAGGGTCGGGGCCCTGCCCGCTTCGAAGCTCTCGCGGCCAAGGAGCCCCCGATCGTCACCGTCCGCCGCTGGGTGGACCTGTTCGTTCGGATTCTCGCACTCGGTTACGTTCCGGCGGCGACCACGCGCGAGGTTCTGGGCCAGCTCGTCAAGTCTCAGAACGTCGTCGTCGGAGGCGGGTTCG
>JANOCF010000399.1:0-1842 GCA_031412055.1 Holophagales bacterium
AGACCTGCCACAAGTGGCCTGAGGAGGAGCTCAAGGCGCGCATCGAGATCATCCAGGAGCGCACCTTCCAGATGCGTGGCCTGGCCATGGACGCGCTGATCGCCCTGATCACCGACCTCAAGAAGGCCCAGGCTTCGGGAATCCCGGCGGACCGGCTCGCCAAGGCCCGCGACTTCCAGCGCAAGGCCCAGTTCTTCCTCGATTTCATCGAGGCCGAGAACTCGATGGGCTTCCACGCACCGCAGGAGGCCGCGCGCGTGCTGGCGGAGTCGATCGACTTCTCCCGCAAGGGGCAGGCGACACTTTCCGGCCAGACGGTGACAGTGCCTTCACCGGTGCCAGACGAGAAGGCGCCCGGCCGTACCCCGACCTGAACCTGATCTCCCCTGTGGAGACGCCGGGTCTCCCAGACCCGGCGTCTCACTCTCCGCTCCGACGACGATCTTTCTCCATAGGCTGCCCTCCCCGTGGGCAACTGTGCTAGATTCAGCCCTGCTAAAAGCCACAGATTGAATTAGCGTGCAAGTCCTGGCGCTATCTGGAGGTCGGAAGTGTTTTGGGCTGTTTTCTGCTCGTTCGGGCTGAGTCGTCGTTTTTTGGCGTTGCTGCTGCTGTTCGCGATCATGCCCGCCTTGTCGGGCTGCGGCCTGCCGAACCGTGCCCGCTCCATGTTCGGGGGCCAGCTCCCGATCCAGGTCACCATCTCTCCCGAAGCCAACGAAGACAGCCCCCTGGCCGTCGAGCTGATCGTCGCCTACGACCAGAAGATCGTCGACGAGCTGCTCAAGATGCCCGCGCGCGACTGGTTCGCCAAGCGCGAGCAGTTCCTCCGCGATCACGAAGACGGCGTCGACACCTGGAAATGGGAATGGACCCCGGGGCAGGAGGTGGCGCCCTTGGATCTGTCCTACGGCGTGGGCGCCAAGAAGGTCGTGCTTTTCGCCGACTACATCGTCCCCGGTGACCACCGCGCCGCCATCGATCCCCAGCAGCCCTTCCGTCTCGTGCTCGGCGAGTCGGAGCTCACGGTCGAGGACCTCCGATGACCAGCGACGGACCATCGCGCCGCAAGGGCCGGGCATCCGCGCCCCCTTCCGACGTGCCTCCCGCCATTCAGTGGCAGGAGGGCATGCTGCTTGCCCCCCAGCATTTCCAGTGGCTGTCGCGGCGCAGCGAATCGCTGCTCCACTACCACGCCGTGGCCATCTCCCCGTTCCACTGGGGAGTGCACCATCTCCGCGTCGATCCGACCCAGCTCGTGGACGGCACCTTCCGCGTCCGCGAGCTGGAGGCAGTCATGCCGGACGGCCTGATCGTCTCGCGCTCCCCGGACGACGTCCCGGACCTGTCCATAGACCTGAACCAGCGCGCCGCCGACATGCGGCAGCGGCCGGTGACCGTCCACCTGGCGGTCGCCAGGCGTGGACGGGGCTTAGCGCTCGGCGAGCGCTTCGCGTTCGAGGATGCCGGGCCGGCCGCGGACGAGAACACCGGCGAAGGCGAAGCCTCGGTGCCGATCCTCAGGCCCCGTCTCCAGCTCCTTCTGGAGGACGAGCCGGCGGCCAAGTACGTGAGCTTCCCCCTGGCCCGGGTGGTGCTCGGCAGCGAAGCCTTCGCGCGCACCGACTACGAGCCCCCGTGGCTGCGGATCTCCCCGGGCAGCGGGCTCTACGAGCGCTGCGAGAAGGCGTCGGCGAGCCTGCGGGAGAAGGCGCTGTTCCTCTCCGACCAGGTGCGCTCGCCCTCGACCTCCGCGCGGGTGCCGCAGCTCCTGGAGACCAAGGCCATGATCCACTCCCTGGTCGGCGGGCTGCCGGCGTTCGAGGCGGTGCTGCGCTGCGG
>JANOCF010000400.1:0-5127 GCA_031412055.1 Holophagales bacterium
CGCCGCAGCAGAGCGATCTCGCCTTCGTGATCGCCCGACTCGCCGCACACCATGGACTTCTGCTTGAGAGATCGACCCAGGAGGCTCTTCTGGCCAAGCTTGCGGTAGATCGTGATCACGCGATCCATCAGAAGGCCGGCTTCTGTGAATCGGCGCTGGTCTCGCCTTAGGGACGCTTCGAGGTCCAGCACCCGTGCTGTCTCCAAAAGGCCAACGCGGCCGCCTTGGAGCAGCCTCTTCACGGTCTCGAAGCCAAGCTCGGCGCCGGCATGGTCCGAGGAGATTCGCAGCGCGTTTCCCATCTGGGCCCACGCCAGTGCTTGTAAGCCATCGAGACCTTCACCCCCCGTGGCCTCCTCCGGCCGCGCCAGTCTCGCCAGCCGGTCGGCGAGGGTCACGGCGAGCCGCGCCAGTGCCACGGACCGAGCCGGATCGCGGAAACCTGCCTCATGGGCCTGTTCAAGCAGGACCTCGCAGAGCACGCGGCTCTGGAATCGAGCGCTGTTTCCGACCAGCAGATGCTGACGCGCAGGGGAATGGTGCATCAACTCGTCGAACAACTCGCGCCCATGGACACGCTCGCGCACAACCTCGGCCTCCCGGGAGAGGATCACCCGAAAGACTCGATCAATCGCCTCGTCATAGCCGTCCTGGGACTTGCCGTCGTCACTCATGGCTTCATATCGTCCGGCATGATCCCCGACGCCACCAGCCGCCGGGTCAGGGCGGCGAGACAACGGTTTGTCATCTTGCTGATGCTTCCCTGACTGTAGCCGAGACGCATTGCAGTTTCTGCTGCATTGTATCCGTGCCGGTAGCGCATGACGAGAAGAGTGCGGCAGCGTTCCGGAAGCTCGTCCAGCGCGCTCGACAGGTCTCTGCGCAGATCCGAGCCTTCCTGCGCTGGGGCTATCGGCGCTGCCACGTACTCGAGGACCGCCGCATCGACTACCTTGTAGAGCCGGCGCCGCTGGTCCCGCCAGTACAGCAGACACTTGTTTTTCAGGGTTCCAAACAACCACGCTTCCGGATCGCGGATCCCCTCGTGCTGGTACACCAGCGCGAGCAGGGCCTGCTGCAGGAGGTCTTCCGTGTCCTGGGGAGGGATTCGATACCGGACAAAAAGAGCCTTTATGCGCGGACGAACTCTCTTCAAAAAACCTTCGAGAGAGTCTTCGGCTTGAGGATGGTCCAGCGCTCTCATCTCCGGAAGCAGACGCTTTAATGTTGGATATATTACCACCCTGTACGCTCTCTGTCTAGAGCGACGAGCGAGGGTGAGCCGGTCTTTCCCGGCCCCCCCCTCGTCCTGTCCTCGAAGCAGCGGTCAGCCGTTATCGTCGATGCGGACCCCGACAGCCCCACAGCTGCACTTCACGCAACCGTTGTCGTCGATGCGGAGCCCGGCAGCCTCCCAGATGGCCGAGATGACCCTCCCGAGCAAGGGGGTCTGTTCGACCGACACCTTCCCCCGCTTCTCCTTGCGTGCCCCCTCCCGGGGGGCTGCATGCAGGTCGAGAGGGATGAGGGCGAAAGCGGCGGCGAGCGCGAGCACGGCGGCTGCGCGGCGGATTCGGAGAGAAAGCATGAGACATCTCCTTTCGAGTGGACGGCGGCCAGCAAGGCCACGAGCTGCCGGAGGACAGCTCCTGAAGATACAGTTTCCGCAGAGGGGTCTCTTAAGACACCAAACGGGCTCCGAGTTCAGAGTCGCGCGATCGGAGGAGATCAGAGGGCTGGCGGGTTGGGGTTGCGGGACGGGAGGAGGCCTCAGGCCTCGCCGTCCAGCGGTGCGGTGCCCGGCTGATATCCGGACCCCAGCAGCTGCTGGGTCAGCGCCGACAGACACCGGCGGGTAACCTTGCGGATGCTGGACTTGCAGTATCCCGTCCGCTCCGCCGCCTCGGCCGTGCTGCACCCGAGACCGTAGCGGAGACGGAGGACGGACCGGCAGCGGTCCGGAAGCTGAGCGAGCAGGGAGTTGAGGTCGTAGCGCAGGTCCGCCCTCTCCTGGGCCGGTGCCTCGACATCGGCCAGGAGCTCGAGGATGGCCGTGTCCACGACATCCCAGAGACGGCTGCGCTGCTTGCGCCAATAGATGACGCAACGGTTCGACAGCGTAGCCACGATCCACGCCTCGGGGTTGCGAATGCTCCCCGCCTTGGAGACCATGATCAGAAAGGTCTCCTGCAGCAGGTCGTCCGCATCCTGCGCAGGGATCTTGTAGCGATACAGGATCCGCTTGAGCTTTGGCTCGACCCTCTCCAGCAGCTCCTCCAGAGAGGGCTCTTCCGCCTGAGGTGAACCAGAAATTTCCATGCCGGTAGCTATGGGTGAATGAAACAGGACGCTACCAACATTCCCCGGCTTTGTCCACAGCGCATTGCAAAGGGAGTGCGCTACGAGCGTCAGGCATCTTCGTGGGGCTCGCGGTTGCCCACGAACTCCCGCGTAAAGCCGACGGCCAGGAGCTGGCGGGTAAGAGCCGCGAGACAGCGGTTGGTGACTTTGCGGATGCTCGAAGTCTGATAGCCCATCTGCTCCGCCACCTCGGTCGGACCATACCCAAGGCCGTACCGCAGGCGCAGCAACGACCGGCAGCGCACCGAAAGCTTGGAGAGCACCCGGCTGAGGTCGGTGTTCAGGTCTGTCTTCTCCTGGTCCGGGGCCTGCGGCACAGCGAGCAGGTCCAGAATCGCGGTGTCCACGGACTCGCAGAGACTGCCCCGGCGCTTGCGCCAGTACATGATGCATTTCTTTTTTACTGTTCCAATAAGCCAACTCTCGGGACTACGCACTTTGTCCCACTTATAAAGCAGGGTCAGCTGCGCGTCCTGCAGAATATCCTCTGCGTCCTCCGGCGGAATCTCGAAGTTGCGGAGTACCCGCTCCAACCGAGGCCTGGAGTTCTTCAGAAGAGTATTGAGCGATTCCCGCAGTTCAGGGTGATCCAGAGTCGCCATAGCCAGGATGTTGTCACGTCGAACTGCGGCTAGGCTAACACCCCCATCATTGCAAGTCCAGATGAGATCCAAAACAGGTCGCGGGCACCGGAATCAAGGCTCTCCAGATCACCCCCTGAATTCGGGTCAAGGCTGATAAGATGCCGGGGAAATGAGCGTTTTCCTGCTGTTTCTCCTCGCCGTGAGCCTCGGCTCGCTCTCGACTCTCTATTGGATTCCCGAGGACGACCTCGGGCGCGGCTACTTCCAGATGAACGCGCTCGTGGTGCTGGGCCTGCTGGGTCTCGCGATGGCGGTGGTTCTTCTCCACCCCTTCCGCCCCTTCGGGGACCAGACAGGCCTTGGGATGACCGCCATGGTGGCCGCGCTGGGCGGCGGGTTCCTCTACTACGCTGCGATCTGGAAAGAGCGCTGGGCCGTCGGCCGCTGGCCCCTGACGCTGTCGCTGGCCGGCTGCCTGACCGCTCTCCTGCTGGCCGGTCCCCACGTGGTGCGGCCTCTCACACCCCTACCCCATCGCGGAGCCCTGCTGACGGCGAGCCTGCTCGCTTCGGCCCTGCTGCTCGGCTGGTCGCTGATCACCATGCTTCTCGGCCACTGGTACCTGGTCGCGCCCAAGCTGACGTTCCGCCACCTGACAGTCTTCTCGTGGGTGCTGCTGGGCACGGTGATCCTGCGGCTGATCTCCGTGGGAGCCAGCCTGGCGGTGGCGGCCGGGGTGGACGAGCTCGTGGAGCCGCATCCCCTGCGTGTGCTCGCCAGCTTCGGCGGCCAAGGTATCTTTTTCTGGTTCCGCCTGCTCTGGGGGCTGGCCATCGTGCTCCCCCTCACAGCCATGGCGCTCCACTGCGCGCGGCAGCGCTCCAACCAGTCCGCAACCGGCATCCTCTACGTCGTGGTGGTGGGCGCTTTCATCGGCGAGATCACGGCCTACTACCTGAGCGTTACCACGGGAGTCCCCATCTAGCCGGATGCGCGTCCGCACGCAGTGCCGCGACTGCGGCTTCCCCTTCCTGGCCGAGCTCTCGGAGAGCACGGCGGAGCTTCCCTGCCCCAACTGCGAGGTCGCGCGGCCCGTGGCCCGGGAGGGCTGGACCGACTCGACCGTCGACGTCTGTCCGCTCTGCGACTGCCGCCACCTCTACCGCCAGCGCGACTTCAACCGCGCCCTGGGCTGCCTGCTGGTGGTGGCCGGAGCGGCCCTGGTCCCGTGGACCTTCGGCCTCTCTCTTCCCCTCTTCGGACTGGTCGACCTGTGGCTCTACCGGCGCCTGAAGGACGCGGTGGTCTGCTACCGCTGCGACACGGTCTACCGCGATGCGGTGCCGGGCCCGCGCCATGGCGACTTCGACCTCCTGAAGCACGACGTCCTCAAGTACGGCAAGACGTGGAGCGAAGAGGCCAACCACCAGCAAAAATGAAAACGGCCGGCACGAGGCCGGCCGTTCGTTCCTGCCTGGACTTCCCTTAAGCGGAAAACGCCATCGTGGCTACGCCCTCAAGGCCCGCGGCCGACCGGAGCTCCTCGGCGCGGTGGGTCCGCTCCCAGGTGAAGCCCTCCTCCGACCGTCCGAAGTGGCCGTAGGCGGCCGTCGCGCGGTAGATCGGGCGGCGCAGGTCGAGGTACTCGATGATGCCCCTCGGAGACAGCGGGAAGTGCTCGCGGACGATGCGCTCGATCTGGCGGTCGCCGATGCGCCCGGTGCCGAACGTGTCGACACGGACGGACACTGGCTCGACCACGCCGATCGCGTAGGCGAGCTGCACCTCGACCCGCTCGGCGATGCCGGCAGCGGCCAGGTTCTTGGCCACGTGGCGCGCCATGTAGCAGGCCGAGCGGTCGACCTTCGTCGGATCCTTGCCCGAGAAGGCGCCGCCGCCGTGACGGCCGGAACCGCCGTAGGTGTCGACGATGATCTTGCGGCCGGTCAGGCCGCAGTCGCCCTGCGGGCCGCCGATGACGAAGCGGCCCGTGGGATTGACGTGATAGATGGTCCGGTCGTCCAGCAGCTCGGCCGGGATCACCTTCTTGATGATCTGCTCGATCACCCCCTCGCGGATCTCTTCCGCGGTGACGTCGGGCTCGTGCTGGGTCGAGATGACCACGGTGTGCACGCGCTTCGGGCGGCTGCCCTCGTACTCGACCGTGACCTGGCTCTTGCCG
>JANOCF010000401.1:0-8399 GCA_031412055.1 Holophagales bacterium
TGGTGCTGCCGGGCTTGCTCGGCAGCACCGTTTACGCCTCGAAGCGGAGTTGCGGATTGCAGCGAGCCCGATACAGGTAGAGGATCAGACGTCGGGCCAAGGCCACGGTAGCCCTTTCCTGGACCGCCGCTCTTTGGAAAAGGTGGAGAGCCGTCGCAGCTTCGGGATGGATGTCCTCGCTCTCGAAGATCCAGATCATGTCTTCGGTCAGAGAGCGAACCTCCGCGAAACGCCGCTGTGACAGCCAGAGCTCCGACAGCTCCAGGCTCGCGAGAGCGTAGTCATAGGCCATGTTCCGTTTCTTGAATTCCCGGCGCACCTGCTCGAAACCGTGCTCCGCCTGGTCTTGCCGTCCAAGTCCCGCATCGATCTTTGCGCGCAGCCACGTGACTCGCACAAGGTGCAGCTCTTTTCGGAGAGCGATTCCCAGCTTCCGCACCTCTGGCAAGAGGGCTTGCGCCTCTTCATGTCTGTGGTGATGGCAGAGATTGACACAAAGATTGAAACGCAAGCTGAAGAGCAGGTTCCGATCGCGCCGGCGATCAATGAGCGGCTCGGCCTCACGCAACGTTTCCAGGGCCTGCTCGGCGTCTCCCATCTGCTCCAAGGTGAAGGCTCTGTTGAGAAGAATCCTTCCTTCCCTTTCCTTCGGAGCGATCACACGGGCTCGTTGCAGTCGATCCAGCGCCTCGGGAAACAGCCTCTGTCCTCTACGCAGGGAGCCTTCCAGGTCCAGCATCCGCCACTCCGGGAGAAGACCAGGATCGGCTTCGGCCCCGGCCTCCCAAAGTTGCCGTGCGCGGTCGAAGGCACGTCCCGCCCGCCGCATCCAGGTCTGGACGCGCAGGGCGTTGGCGATATGGGCCAGCGCGTAGCCTTCCAACCGGGAGCGCCACGCCGGTCTGCCCGGCGAGAGACGGGCTACCCGATGGGCGAGGCCCGCCAGCCTCAGGGCTGTTCTCGCGCTATCCCCGGCCGCCTCCACGCTTTCGTCGCAAAGCCGTTCCGCGAAGGCCCATGTCTGGAACTCCCGCGATTTCTCCACGACGAGGCGTTGTTTCTTCGGAGACAGGGCCTTGAACCGCATCCAGAGCCGCGCCGCCCGGCGCCGGTCCTTGCGCGCCTGGCCTGCCCGATGCTCCTGGATCGCGTGCAGCTCGGCCAGATCCTCGGCCGCCCGCGCGACCTTGGAAGCGTAGCGGCGGATGCGGGCGAGCACCTGCGGAGGCGGGTCCACGGGCGAGCGGGGCTCCTCCGGAGGGCGCACCGCCCGCTCCAGGCTCCGGAGCACGTCGTGGACCTCGTCGGCCTCGTAGCCCATCAGCGTGCCGAACCACTCCAGCTTCTCGATGGACGGGGCGCGCTTCTTCTCGTACGTCGAGATCATCCGGGACGACAGGCCAGCGATCTCGGACAACTTCTCCTCGGTCAGGCCGCGGCTCCGGCGCAGCGACGTCAAGGCGACGCTCGATGGGGCGGGGATCTCATGGAAGGGCATGCGCGTGTCGTCTCCTCCTCAGAAGATAGGTTGCCGCAGCCGCCCTTTTCGTGACACGAAAGCAGCAGCTTCGCTCGTCTTCCTGGAACTTCCCGTTCCGCAAGCGGGAAAACCGAAGCGGCGGGCAGGCTCTCTCCTCTTTCGCGGGTTCCCCTGTTCCGGAACGCCTGCCCGGCGAGTAGGTTTCCCTCCGGACCGCGGTGCCGGGAAAGGGGAGACGAGGTGAGCAAAACAACAGACAGGTGGTTGAAGGATCTCCAAGCGCTCGCCGAGCAGCAGGCTTCACTGCTGGATTCGGTTGTCGAAGCGCTGCAAAAGGCCCAGGCGCGCGTGCCCGAAACCAGCCGGGAGGAGATCCAGGCTTTGCGGGCGGGGCGGCAATCCCTGGGCGTGCCGCAACGATGAGCCGGGTTTCTGGAAACGCGGGCTGGCGCGCCGGGCACATCCCGCCTCCCCTACTCGAAGTAGCCGTTCACATCCACCAGGAGATGGGCTGTCCCGTCGCCCACGATCACGGGAGCCACCGTGAAGGACTTCTCCGGCGTGCCGGAGAGGAGCAGGATCGCGTTGTTGGCCACCGTCTTGCCGCTGGGAAAGTTCACGCTGCTGGTGCCCGGCTCGGTACGGTCCGCGGGAAACAGGTTGACGCGTCCGGTTCCGCTCGGAACCAGGACGGTGATGTTGATGGAGATGGAGACCGCCGTGGACGGGATGCCGCACCGGCCGGCAACCGCGAAGGTCCGGAGCTGCTCCGACTGGAGCAACGGACCGTCCGCGGCACCCCGGGTGTCGATCAGCCGGCAAGGGCCGAGCGTGAAGAAGTCCGTCGGCACGGGCACGGGCGCCTGAGCGTAGAGTGAGGCGATCGCCGCCCGTTCGTCGGCATGGAGGAGAGCGCCGCGCCCGTCGTCGTGAATGAAGGGAGCCATCAGCGCCGCTGGAAATTCGGAGTGATCGAGCCCCAGCGTGTGGCCCAGCTCGTGCGCGAAAAGCTCCTCCGCCACCTTGCTCGCATCCGGGCTGTCCTCAAAGAAGCAGTCGATCCCGTCGGCGGTGACGATGTCGGCGTTCGCGATGCGGTGGTAGGGCGTCCCCTGCCTATTGGTGGTCTCGCTGTAGTACCAGGGACCTCCATAAGCGAGGACACCGCCGGAGGAGCAGTTGAAGAACGGCAGCTCGCCGTTTGGGTCGTTGAAGACGATCGTGTTGAGCTCGTCGTAGTTTGTGAGGCCGGTGGAGTCGGTGGTTGTCCCCCCGTAGCTGTAGTCGATGTTGGTGCCGGGATCGTCGTTCCAGGCCGTGATCGCGGCCTGGAACTCGGCGAAGCCGCCACCTGCCACACCTTCCTGACCGGCCACGTGGGCTAGCCACTCCACGCTTTCGTCGTCGTCGAACTCGAACCAGCGCATGTGGTACCCCGTCTCGGGATCTTCGAAGAGCGTGAACGCTTCGGTGATCGGCTCCAGAGCGGGAACGGCGGCGGCCTCGTAGTCGGCCCGGACCCGCAAGCCGCGAACACGGCCGGCAATCCAGGAGACGAAGCGGTCGAAGTCGCGGCGAGGCTCAACGGGCAGAAGCTCTCCAGGCCGGACGACCGCCTGCGCTTCCGACAGGTGGCGGACGGCGAGGCGGTTCCCGCCGGCCCCAACCTCATGGAAGGCTCCCAGCATCAAATGCACGATGCTGTACGAGCCGTCGAGACGGGGAGAGAGGAAGAGCAGGGCCTTTTCGCCCTTCGCGAACCGGGGCGCTCCCCAGATCCGCAGCTTCAGGCCGCCGGCACCCGTTCCGCCGGGCACCCGAACCGAGATGGCAAGGCCGGGCGCCAGCGCTCCCTTGAGCACCTTCTCCACCCGGACCCGGTAGGCGGTGTAGGGGCGCACGCCTTCCGCTCCACCCCCGGAGTCGTGGACTTCGACCACGGCGATTATCGGAGCCTGGTCGACAAGGGCCGCGTCGGTCATTGGTACATAGGACGTCGCCGAGACCGGAAGAGAGGCAAGGAGCAGGACAGCTGCAAGGCGGACGGCTCGCATGGAGATCTCCTGTATGCATTGAACCGTCTATTTTACTTCCTTCACTGCCAGCTTTGACAGCCGCTGCCCTTCTCGATACCCTATCGGCACATCGAAGTTTGACGATAGACAGAAGGAGGCGGTATGCGCCGATGGCGCCGATGGATGGCCTTGGCGGTCCTCAGCCTGGGAGTCGTGTCGTACCCTGCCCTCGCTCAGATCGAGCGCGGCGGTGCTCTGCCCGCTCCCCTCCCGATCCACCCGCCCGATCACTGGTGGAACGTCGACATCAGCTCCGCTCCCGTCGACTCCAACAGCGCGAACTTCATCAACTTCATCGGCGCGACTGTAGGGCTTCATCCCGACTTCGGCGGAGACAACGGATATCCCGGAGTCTACGGGATGATCTATATGACCGTCCCAGGTACACAAGCGCTCGCACCCATCACCTGGACTGCTTATGGTGACCAGAGCGACGACGGCGCGCCCGGCCGCCCTGTCGGTTATCCCATTCCAGTTGCGGCCCGAACGGAAGTCCGGTGGATTGAAGGAGGCCAGGCAGGAAACATTCCCGTGGGCGGCGACCGGCACATGCTGATCGTTGACCGCGACAACCGCATCCTTTACGAGCTCTACCAGGCATTCTGGAACGCCTCTCTTCAACGCTGGGAAGCAGCCTCAGGCGCGATCTACCCACTCGACTCCCAGGTCCGCCGGCCCGAGGGGTGGACCAGCGCCGATGCCGCCGGACTGGCCATCCTGCCCGGCCTGATCCGCTACGACGAGGCGTTCGGGAGCAGCCCGATCAAGCATGCCTTCCGCATGACGGTGTTCCCGGTCAACGGCTACGTCTACCCCGCGTCTCACGACGCCAGCACCACGAGCAACACCAACGCCCTGCCGCTGGGCGCGCGCCTCCGGCTCAAGGCGAGCAAGGACATCTCCGGCTACACTCCGGAAGTCCAGCGGATCTTTCAAGCCATGAAGACATACGGGCTCATCGTGGCTGACAACGGCACCGACATGTACATCACCGGCGCCTACGACACGCGCTGGGATAACGGAGTCCTCAACCCTGCCTTTGAAGAACTCTCAGCCAGCGACTTCGAGGTCGTCCAGCTCGGCTGGAAGCCGGCCGTCGCCACGAGCGCCGGGCCGCTCGACTTCTACACGCTGAGCCCCTGCCGGCTCATGAATACCCAACTCCCTTCGGCACCGGCCGGCGGCCCGGCCGTCCATCCGGGGCAGCGGATCTTCAAGGCCACCGGCGTGTGCGGCATCCCCGCTACGGCCAAGGCGCTGGCGGTCAACGTCACGGTCCTCGACCCCACCGTGCAAGGCAACCTGCGCTTCTTCCCGGGCAACGCCGGACAGCCGGCCGCGAGCACCATCAACTTCGCGCCCGGCACGACCCGCGCGAACAACGCCCTGGTCATGCTGGCCTCCTCCGGCTCGGGTGCGCTCGGGATCTTCAACTCGGCCACACTGCCGGTTCACGTGCTCGTCGACGTGTCCGGTTACTTCCAGTAGCGTTTTCCAGTAGCCTTCCGCTGGCGGGGGGATTGCACTCCCCGCCACGGAGAGCCATGAAATCGAACGAAACGACAGACCTGCACCAGATCGCCCGCCGCGCCATGGTGGAGCGCGACCTGCTCCCTGACTTCCCTCCCGCCGTCCTCGCCGAGGCAGCCGGGCTCCGCGCCAACGGACGCTTCTCCGGTCTCAAGGGCGCGCCGATCCAGGACCTGCGCGAGCTCCCCTGGTGCTCGATCGACAACGACGACACCCGCGACCTCGACCAGCTCTCCGTGGCCGAGCGCCAGGGAGACTCGATCCGGGTGCTCGTGGCCGTGGCCGACGTGGACGAGCTCGTCCCCAAGGGCTCGGTCATCGACCGTCACGCCAGCCACAACACGACCTCGGTCTACACCCCGGCCCGCGTCTTTCCCATGATCCCGGAGCGGCTCTCGACCGACCTCACCTCGCTCAACGAGAAGGACGACCGGCTCACCGTCGTCGTCGAGATGCAGGTCGAGGAGGACGGCTCCATCTCCCGCTCGGACGTCTACCGGGCGGCGGTCCACAACAAGGCCAAGCTCGCCTACGACTCCGTCGCCGCCTGGCTCGAAGGCCAGGGTCCCCTTCCCAAGAAGGCGGCCCAGGTCCCCGGTCTCGACAAGCTGCTCCGGCTCCAGGATGAGGCGGCATGCCGCCTGCGCGAGCGCCGGCACGAGCGCGGGGCTCTCCGCTTCGAGACGGTGAAGGCCCGGCCCATCGTCGAGGACGGCGTGGTCCGCGGCTTCGAGGACGACCTGAGGAACCAGGCCAAGGAGTTGATCCAGGACTTCATGATCGCGGCCAACGGCGTGATGGCGAGCTTCCTGGAGGCGCAGGGCTTCCCCTCCATCCGGCGGATGGTCCGCTCGCCCAGCCGCTGGCCGCGGATCGTCGACCTCGCGGCCAACCTCGGGGAGAAGCTGCCGCCGGACCCCGACCCCGCTTCCCTCTCCCGCTTCCTCGACCGCCGCCGCGCGGCCGATCCTGAGGGGTATCCCGAGCTGTCGCTCTCGGTGCTCAAGCTGCTCGGGGCGGGCGAGTACACGGTCGATCTTCCGGACCAGCCCGCGCCCGGACACTTCGGCCTGGCGGCCGAGAACTACACGCATGCCACCGCGCCCAACCGGCGCTACCCCGACCTCATCACGCAGCGGCTGATCAAGGCGGCGCTGGCGGGCGAGCCGTGTCCCTACGAGACCGGTGCGCTGGAAGAGCTCGCCTTGCACTGCACCCGCAAGGAGGACGATGCCCGCAAGGTCGAGCGCCAGGTGGGCAAGTCGGCCGCCGCCCTGCTGATGGCCGACCGTGTCGGGGACGAGTTCGACGCCGTGGTCACCGGAGCCTCCAACAAGGGGACCTGGGTCCGCACCTTCCGTCACCCGGTGGAGGGCAAGCTCACCCGTGGCTGCGATGGGCTGGACGTGGGCGACCGGGTCCGCGTCCGGCTGGTGGGCGTGAACGTCGAACGCGGCTTCATCGATTTTGCGTGCTGACATGCAGGCGTGCTGACATGCAGGAGGTCCCTGAAAGCCCGCGGCGGTTCCTGAGGGAGATCGCCCGACGCGAGCTGCTGGCGCGCGGTCTGCGGCCCGACTTCCCCGCCGTGGTCCTGGAGGAGGCCGAAGCGCTCCCCGACGTGCCGGTCATGCCGGCCGCGGACGGAGGAGCGCCGGTGCGGGATCTGCGGGATCTCCCCTGGTTCTCGATCGACAACGAAGGGACCCGCGTCCTGGACCAGGTCACGGCCGCGGAGCGCCGGGGCGACACCGTCCGCGTGCTCGTGGCAATCTCGGACGTGGACGCGCTGGTTCCGTCCGGCTCCGCGCTCGACGCCAACGCCCGGCACAACGCCAAGACGATCTACACCCCGGCGGGGCCGTTCCCGCTGCTGCCCGAGCGGGTGGCCGCCAACCTCGGCTCCCTGCGCGAAGGCAAGGACCGCCTGGCGGTCGTGGTCGCGATGACGGTCGAGGAGGACGGCTCGGTCTCATCCGTGGAGGTCGAGCGCGCCATGGTCCACAACCATGCCCGGCTCGACTACGAGGAGGTCACGGACTGGCTGGACGAGAAAGGCACCCTCGCCAAGCGGCCGTTGAAGATGTCGCTGCTCAAGAAGCAGATCCTTCTCCACGAGGAGGCGGCCCTGCGCCTGCGCCGCCGCCGCTACCAGCGGGGCGCGCTCCCGGTCGAGAGATGGCGCCTGGACGCGGTCTTCCACTGCAACGGCAGCGTGCGGGTGGAGGACGCCAAGGGTGCGCGAGCCCAGGAGTTGATCGAGGACCTGATGGTGGCGTCCAACGAGGCCACGGCCGCGTGGCTGGAGGCGCGGGGCTATCCCTCGCTGCGGCGGCTGGTCCGGGAGCCGGTCCGCTGGCCCCGCCTGGTCGCCCTCGCGGCCAGCCTCGGCGAGACCCTGCCGGCGGAGCCCGACTCCCGCGCTCTCGCCCACTTTCTAGAGGCGCGCCGCGCCGCGAACCCGAAGGGCTACACCGATCTGGCCTACGCCGTGCTCGATCTGATCGGTCCGGGCGAGTACGTGGCCGACCTGCCTGGCCTGCCGGGACTGCCAGGACATCGGGCGCCGCGGCACTTCGTGCTGGCCGTGGACGCCTACGCCCACTCCACCGCCCCGCTCCGGCGCTACGCCGACCTGGCGAACCAGCGCCTGCTCAAGGCGGCTCTCGCCGGCCTTCCCTCCTCTGGCGAAGAGATGCAGGAGCTCGCCCTGCACTGCACCCGCCGGGAGAACGAAGGGATCGAGGTTGAGCGCCAGGTCGAGCGATCGGCGGCGGCCCTGCTGCTGGCCGATCGGATCGGCGACAGGTTGGAGGCCGCCGTGGTCCACGTCTCCGAAGAGGGCACCTGGGTCCGCACCTGCGATCCGCCGTCCGAAGGCAGGGTGACGCGGGACGCCGAAGGGCTGGAGGTGGGCGCCCGGATCCACGTTCGCCTGCTGATGGCGGATGCCGAGCGGGGGGTGCTGGAGTTTGCGCTATCCTCTCTCCACGATGCGCCGGCTCAAGCTCACGACCGGCGGTGAGAGCCACGGCCCGGGACTCACCGCGATCCTCGCCGGCCTGCCGGCCGGCATGCGGGTCAACTTCGGCCTCCTCGCCCGCGACCTCGCCCGCCGCCAGCACGGCTATGGGCGCGGCAACCGGATGAAGATCGAGAAGGACACCGCCGAGATCCACGGCGGCGTCCGCGGCAGCGAGACCCTGGGCTCCCCGCTGGTCCTCTGGATCGCCAATCGCGACTATGTGAACTGGGAGCCGATGATGAGCCCCGTCGAGGTCGATCGCCGGCGGGCCGCCCAGAGGCGCGTGCAC
>JANOCF010000402.1:0-15411 GCA_031412055.1 Holophagales bacterium
TTGCCCTCGACGTCGTAGGCCTGAGTGCCCTTGCCGCCTGTATCGTCCCGCTGGGCCTCGACCTCGTAGGCCTGGGTGCCCTTGCCGCCGTCGTCCCGCTGAGCCTCGACATCGTACGCGTTGGCGCCCTTGCCACCGGCATCGTCACGCTGGGCCTCGACGTCATAGGCCTGGGTGCCCTTGCCGCCATTCTCCTGATCGTCACGAGCGGCGCCGGTGCCATAGCTGTTCACGCCCTTGCCACCAGTGAACACGTCGTTCGCCTTGGGATCATCCATTGCGGCCTCCTTGGGGTTTTGTGGGAGGCGATCCTTTCGCTCTCCCGGTCCTCCCGTGTAGACACCGGAGCCGCAATTTTGTTAGAGGAAGGAAGGAATCAGCGGGGTTCGCCGTGGAGGACGAAGGCGCCCCAGGTGCGGTAAGCCTTACGCCCTTTCCGCCCCTGCCTGTAGATGGAAAGCTGGGCTTCTCTCAGGGCCTCTGCGGGTGACCTGCCGTGATTAAGCATCTGTTCGTAGAAACGCTGCATCAGCACAGCCGTCTCCCGATCATTCACGGGCCACAAGCTGACCACCACGCGCTTGGCGCCGGCGTGAAAAAAGGCTCGGGTCAATCCGACCGGACCCTCGCCCCTGACGTCTTTCCCCAAGCCCGTGCCGCAGGCGCTCAGGACGACGAGCTCCGCCGGAAGGTTCAAGTCGTAGATCTCAGGGGCCGTTACGAACCCGGGCCGAGGACGTCCCTTTTCGTCGAATAGGGACAGCACGATTCCGGTGAAGGCGGGATGCCCCTCAGAGAGATGGTGCGTCGCAAGGTGCAGCGTCTGGAACTGCGCCAAGTCATCGTCCAGTAGGGTATTGCGATTCGCCTGGAATCCGAGCGCCGTGAAGATCTCTGCATCTTCGGGGAAGAGCTTCGCCACGTTCTGGATCTCTTCCCGGGAGTGTTTGAGTCGAGGCAGGGGCTCGATCAGCTCTTGCAGGTTTCGGTCTCCGGGAGCGATGGAGTCGCCCAAACCCTTGAGCCCTACATCCTCTAGGTTGAACACCGGATCTCCTACACCCGCGAAGTCCTTCGGTGCGAGACGGCGGGACGTCAGCTTGCGCCTCATGCCGACCAGGACCGAGGCCGAAGGGATGTGAGTGATCACGTGATCCTCGAGGAGGATCTTGCCATTCTCCTGTTCGAGCAGAGAGAAGGGGATGAGGTGCAGCAGGCCGTCAGGGCTCACCAGCAACCGTTTGCCGGTGATCGATCCGATCTCTTTCGGCAGCAGCATCTTGGCCAAGGGCCTTGTTGCCCTTAGCTCATCCCCTTGTGCCAGCTCGCGCCAAGTCTTGGAGGCAGCCTCTTCCAGCACTTCGCGGCCCGGCAGAGGGTACACCGAGATCCGATCTCGTCCCACGACCCAGAGAAAGCTTTCATCCTCTCCTAGCAAATAGCTCAGGAGCAGAGAATCCTTATCCAGGAACTCGCTCTGGATCTCCTTGAGTATCAGGCCTTTCGGCACTGGAACGCCGGCCATGTCATCGAGTTGGGAGCGGGCTTTGCAGCTCTCGCTCTCTTCGAAGGCCTTGACGGCATACCCCGCCCCTGGCTGAAGGCGGGCCTGATCCATCAGCAGTTGAACCCGGTACGCGTAGTAACGATGCCGGGCGGCGAAGAAGCCGATACGGGTACCTGGTGATTTTAGGGTTGAGCGAACCTGTTCCATCAGAGCGATGGAGCGATTGATGGACTGGAGGGCGTCATCTAGTTTTCCGAGGTCCCGCTGGACCTGGGATGTGCCCAAGAGGGTCGACGCGACGTAAAGATCGCGGTTGAGCTGCTGGAAGATCTGCCGGGCCTGCTGGAAACCGAGAAGGGCTTTCTTCTCGCGCCTTGTGCGACCGTAAACATGGGCTCGCTCTGCAAGGGCGTAGCCCTCGAGCTCGGCGGCATACGCTGCCTCCGTCGAAGCCTTCTTCGCAGCTTTCGCAGCTTCCCTTGCGAGCTCGAGAGACTTATTCAGGGCCTTCTCGGCCTCAGGGAAATTTTCAAGGAGATGGTACGCGGTCCCGATGCGATGAAAGGCGAGGGCCTTGTCTGCGGGATCGGTCGCGACCTCGAGGGCCTTTCTGTAGAAGGGAATGGCAAACTCCTCATTCCCCCGATCGAGATAGGCCATTCCCGCGCCAACGGCAACCCAGAACCGGACGTCAGGATCCTCCTGTTTGTCGAGAAGGTCGCCGGCCTCCTTGAACGTTGCCAGCGCCACTTCCCCCTGGCCGACCTCAAGTAGGACCTCACCCAACTCGGCAAGGGTTCTCGCATGCTCCGGTATACCTTCGCCGTATTTCTGCCAGTAGCCCAACGACGTGTCGTAGAAGGTCAAGGCTTTCTGCAGGTCTCTCTGCTCCCAAGCCTTTCTCCCTGAGTCGCGATAGGCCTCCGCCTGCGCCTTCAGGGCTGAGGGTGCGGAGCGCTGGGGCTGAATCGACTGTGACTGCGATTGTGGAGGCAGGGCAGCGAAGGCTCGGTCGGGGAAGACCAGAGTGGCGAGGAGAAGACAGAGACCGCTTCGTTTAATCATTGACCGCGAGAACGCTGTCGTGCGCTCTTCCGCCAGTCACAAGGCGAAGCGTGTAGCGCCCGGGGTCCAGATAACCGGCTGGGATTACGACCGGGACCTCGTCTCCGCCAGAGACCGTGGTATTCCAAAGTACCCTGTCACCCTGGAGGATCTCTATCTGGTACTCCTGGACCTCTGCACCACCGGAATACAAAAGAACGACCCCTCCCCGCTTGGATGACATTCTGATTGGCTGCTCCGATTCGGGCTCAGTACCTCCGCGAGTATCACCCAGGTTGACATCGAACACCTGTGGCACGCTCGGCCCCTGTCCTTCCTTCAACTTCTGGTCAGACCTTTCCGCTCTTTGGTACTGGAATAGCCCGAACGAGAACCCGAGCACCGCCAGCAGCGACGCAGCCAGCGGCAGCCAGAGAGAGTACGTGCGCCCGGGATTCGGAGCCGGCGCGGCTGCCGCCTGACGGATCGGCACCACTTCCGCCGGCCGCATGGGTTTCTCTTTCTCGGCCTCCCCCATCCGCGCGCGCAGAGCCTGCCAGTCCTGCGCCATCTCGTCGTCGGTCAGGTCGGGCTCGCCGGAAGGCGGAGTGAGGTCCGCGAAGTTGATCAGGTCCAGGAGCAGGTCGCTGCACTCGCGGCAGACCGCGATGTGCTCGCGCACGCGGGCATCCGCCTGCGGCTCCAGCTCTCCGGCGTGGTAGGCCGCCAGCTCCTCAATCTTCGGATGAGCGCCCAGGGAACGCCGGTCCCGCTCGGCGAGGAGCCGGATCGCTTCCGAAAGAGAGGGCTTGTCGTCGTCGTTCACGCTCAGAACTCGGTATCCGTAAAGTAGTCCGCCAACTTGTCCCTCAGCTGCTGCCTCGCCTGATAAAGGTGCGCCTTCACCGTCTCGATGGAGACGCGCATCAGGCCCGCAATCTCACGATACTTCAAATCGCCGTCCACGCGCAGGAGCACCGCCTGTTTCATCTGCGGCGGCAGACTCTCCAACGCCTCCCGAAGCAGTCTTGCCCGCTCCTCGGTCAGCATCGACCCCAGCGCATTCTCCTCTCCGCTGGCCCAGGGTCCAACCACCAACTCCCCTTCGGGCGTCTCCAGCGGCACCTCCTCGGCATCCCGCTTCAGCGTCGACTGGCTCCGGAGCGCGTTCTTGAAGATGTTCCCGGCAATCTGGAACAGCCAGGTCTCCACGCTGCTCTCCCCCCGGAAGTCCTCTATATTCTTATAGACACGGAGGAATGTTTCCTGGGTTAGGTCGCGGCTCTGCTCGCGCTCGCAGCCGCGGCGCATGAAGAAGGCGACCACCGGCCTGTAGTAGCGCTGATACAGCTCCTCGGGCGTGTAGTTCATTGGAAGATCCCCGAGGCCCCCTTCACGTGGACCGAGATTGTCTCTCAAAGCCATAGGCAGCTCTCCAGGAGGCAGAACATCTTCAGGCAGGAACAGCCGACTATCCTGCCAGTTATGTTCGCGGACCACAAGCCCTGTCATAAATCCTGAACCGCTGAGACATGGCGGCAGGGGCACGGCATGAACAAACGTGTCGCGCACGCCCACGGCAGACAGGCCGACGAAACGCCAGGGGATGAGGCCGGTCCACGTTGGGGAACGCCTCCCCAACGCGGACCGAACGCAGAGCGCCAGGGGATGAGGTCATCCCGCGTTGGGGAACGCTTCCCCAACGTGGACGGAACGCGCAACGCCGGGGGACGAGGTCGTTCCTCGTTGGGGAACGCCTCCCCAACGTGTACGGACGACGAAACGTTGGGGGATGGGGACATCCCCTGCGGATGGACGACGCCACGGCAGGGGATGGGAT
Organism: Holophagales bacterium; assembly: GCA_031412055.1. Lineage (GTDB taxonomy): Bacteria > Acidobacteriota > Thermoanaerobaculia > Multivoradales > UBA5704 > DATMER01. Next base: position 4,392 of record JANOCF010000402.1, read on the forward strand.
CAAACGCTACTTGGCGGGTTTCGCAGCCTGCAGGTCGGCCTCGACCGAGATGGTGATCTTCACGTCGTCGCCCAGGACGGCGCCGCCCGCGTCCAGCGCGCGGTTCCAGGTGATGCCGTACTCCTTGCGGTCGACCTTGAAGGTGGTTTCAAAGCCGGCCTTTTCGCCCTGCGGGGTCTTCATCGAGCCGAGCACCTCGACCGGCACGGTGACCTTCTTGGTCACGCCGTGCATCGTCATGTCGCCGGTCACCTCCAGGGTGTCGGCATCCACGGCCTTCACCGACGAGCTGGAGAAGGTGATGGTCGGGTACTTCTCGACGTCGAAGAAGTCAGGCTTGCGCAGGTGGCCGTCGCGGTCGGCATTGGCCGTGTCGATGGAGGCCGCCTGGATGGTGAAGCTCACGGCCGAGGCGGCCGGGTTCTGCTTGTCGTACTTGACCACGCCGTCAAAGTCCTTGAAGCGGCCGGGCACGTTGGTGACGAAGTGCCGGATGGTGAAGTTGACGCCGCTGTGATCGGGGTCGATCTTGTAGACCACGGCCTCGGCAGCGGCCAGGGCCGGCAGCAGGAGAGCCAGGGAAAGGGCATGGATCAACGCTTTGCTATGCAAGGGATTCCTCCTGAACGTTGCGGATTTTAGCAGCCTACTTTATCAGACCGAGAGGGCGTACGGCTTTTCCGGGTCGACCCCCAGCTCCTCGATGGCCCGCTTGACGACGCCCCGCTCGATCTCGCCGCGGTTGGCGAGCTGCGTCAGGCAGGCGATGACCACGCACTCGGCGTCCACCTCGAAGAAGCGGCGCAGCGCCTCGCGGGTCTCGCTGCGGCCGAAGCCGTCGGTGCCGAGCGGGTAGAACCGCCCCGGCAGCCAGCGCGCGATCTGGTCGGGCACCAGCTTCATGTAGTCGGAAAACGCGATGATCGGCCGGTCGTCGCCCTCGAACAGCGAGATGACATAGGGTTTGCGCGGCTCCTGGTCGGGATGGAGCATGTTCCAGCGCTCCGCCTCCAGGGCGTCGCGCCGCAGCTCCTTGTAGCTGGTGGCGCTCCAGACCTCGGCGGCCACGCCGTAGCGCTCGGCGAGGATCTGCTGCGCGGTGAGGGCCAGGGGATGGAGCGAGCCGCTGCCCAGGATGTGGACGCGCGGCTTGCCGTCCATGCCTTCCGGCGCGCCCTTGAAGCGGTAGAGACCCTTGAGAATCCCCTCCTCTACTCCCTGAGGCATGGGCGGCATGGGGTAGTTCTCGTTGGTCAGGGTGATGTAGTAGAAGATGTCTTCCCGGTCCTGGTACATGCGCCGGAGGCCCTCGCGGAGGATCACCGCGATCTCGTAGGCGTAGGCCGGATCGTAGGCCATCAGGTTGGGGACGACGGTGGCCAGGATGTGGCTGTGGCCGTCCTCGTGCTGGAGCCCCTCGCCGTTGAGGGTGGTGCGGCCGGCGGTGGCGCCCAGCAGAAAGCCGCGGGTGCGCTGGTCGGCGGCGGCCCAGATCAGGTCGCCCACGCGCTGGAACCCGAACATCGAGTAGAAGATGAAGAACGGGATGGCGTCGATGCCGTGGGTGGCGTAGGAGGTGCCGGCGGCGATGAAGTCGGCCAGTCCGCCCGCCTCGGTGATGCCCTCCTCCAGGATCTGGCCGTCCTTGGCCTCGCGGTAGTAGAGAAGCATGCCCTTGTCCACCGGCTCGTAGAGCTGCCCCACGTGGGAGTAGATGCCGAACTGGCGGAAGAGCGACTCCATGCCGAAGGTGCGCGCCTCGTCCGGCACGATCGGCACGATGCGCGTGCCGATCTCCTTGTCCTTGAGGAGCTGGGTCAGCATCTGGACGAAGACCATGGTGGTCGAGACGTCGCGGTCGACGCCCTCGAAGTAGCGCTCCCAGATGCCGGCCGGCTGCGGAAGAGGCTCGGTCCGCACGCGGCGGCTCGGGATGGGGCCGCCCAGCGCGTTGCGCCGCTCCTTGAGATATTGGATCTCCTCGCTGTCTTCCGCCGGCTTGTAGTACGGCGCTTCGGCCAGATCCTTGTCGGAGACGGGGATCTCGAAGCGGTCGCGGAAGAAGCGCAGCTCGTCCTCGGACAGCTTCTTCTGCTGGTGGGTGACGTTGCGACCCTCGCCCGCCTCGCCGAGCCCGTAGCCCTTGACGGTCTTGGCCAGGATGACGGTCGGCGAGCCGGTGTGCTCCACCGCGGCCTTGAACGCGGCGTAGACCTTGACCGGGTCGTGGCCGCCGCGCCGCAGCGAGTGGAGCTGCTCGTCGGAGTACTTGCTGACCAGGTCCACCAGCTCGGGGTACCTGCCGAAGAACTCGCGCCGGATGTAGGCGCCGCTCTCGACGGTGTACTTCTGGAACTCGCCGTCGAGGGTCTCGTTCATGCGCTGGACGAGCAGGCCGGTGTTGTCGGCCTCGATGATCGGGTCCCAGTCGGAGCCCCAGATGACCTTGATGACGTTCCAGCCGGCGCCGCGGAAGTTGGTCTCCAGCTCCTGGATGATCTTGCCGTTGCCGCGCACCGGGCCGTCGAGGCGCTGCAGGTTGCTGTTGATGACGAAGATCAGGTTGTCGAGCTTCTCGGGGGCGGCCTGGCTGTTGGCGCCCCGCGACTCGGGCTCGTCGGTCTCGCCGTCGCCGAGGAAGGCCCAGACCTTGCGGTTCTGGGGATCGCGCAGGCCGCGGTTGCGCAGGTAGCGGTTGAACTTGGCCTGGTAGATCGCCTGGATGGGGCCGAGGCCCATGGAGACGGTGGGGAACTCCCAGTAGTCGGGCATCAGCCAGGGGTGCGGATAGGACGAGAGGCCGCCGCCCGGCACGAGCTCGCGGCGGAAGGCCTCGAGCTGCTCGGCGGAGATCCGCCCTTCGAGGAAGGACATGGCGTAGATGCCCGGCGAGGCGTGACCCTGGATGTAGAGCATGTCGCCGTCGAAGCCGCTCTCCCCGCGTCCCCGGAAGAAGTGATGGAAGCCGACCTGGTAGAGGGTCGCCGCGGAGGCGTAGGTCGAGATGTGCCCGCCCAGGCCGTTGAAGTGCTTGTTGGCGCGCACGACCATGGCCATGGCGTTCCAGCGCACGATGCTCTTGATGCGGCGCTCGATGGCGCGGTCGCCGCCGTAGGGCGGCTCCTTGCTCGTCGGGATCGTGTTGATGTAGGGCGTATTGCCCGTGAAGGGGAGAGTGACGTCCTTCTCGTAGCCTTTTTCCAGCAGCTTCCTCAGAAGGTAGCAGGCGCGGTCGCGCCCTTCGTGCTGGACGACCTGCTCAAAGGCGGTCAGCCACTCCTCGGTCTCCTGGACGTCGGTGTCCTGGCCTCCACCCGTGTACCAGTTCAGTGGAGTCTTGTGCTGCTCCTCGCTCATGCTCGCGTGACCTCCTCGCCAGGCTTGGACCTCCCGGCGGACTTCCTAATTTGTCACGTCTTCCCCCTCCGCACCAGAGTTGCGGCCCGTGGAGTAGAATCTCACGTCGCCATCCGAGCCATCGAGGGAGGAGAGACCCGTGAGAGCCAGATTCTTTGCCAGAGCGCTGTTTCTGCTGTCGGCCATGGGCGCGCTAGCGTGCCAGAACGAGGTCAGGCCGGCCTTGATCTTCGAAATCCCGGAGGGCTACAAGGGCTGGGTGTCGGTGCAGTTCTACCGCGGCGACTGTCCGCCGCTCGCCGATGAGGGTGGCAAGATGCTCGCCCGCGTTGCGGAGAACGGCCGTCTCTGCACGGGCACCCCGATGACGTTCGGGAATCCCGGGGACGATTTCTACTTCGTGGATGCCTCGGGCAAGCGGACCGATGCCAAGGCGCAGATCCACCAGCAGCACACGGCCATCGAAGGCGCGAGCCCGGGCAAGCAGGTCTATGAGCGCTTCTTCGTCGGCACGGCGGAAGAGTTCGAGAAGGCGCCGCCCGAGCCGCGCCTGGAGTAGCTACTGGGAGCAACCTGCCCGCCAGACCCGCCGCTTCACGAGGAAGCGGTGCTCCAGCGTGGACCAGTCCTCCGCGGGTAGCTGATCCATCTCGGAGCTCCGCTGGAAGTCCCGGGTATTTCCCCGGGTTGTGGCCCGAGTGGGCCGGGCATGGGCGCCGTGCTGGGCTTGCCCGCTCTGGAAGAGCGGCTCCAGGTCGGCCTCGCGCGTGGTGATGAAGACCTTCAGGATCTCTTCCCCCTCCTCCACTCCTTCCGGCACGTAGAGCGTGATCTCCTCCTCCGGCCGGGTGCCGATCTCGATGCAGCGGCCGGGCAGCAGCGGATCGTTCGCCCCCGGAGAGGGATAGACCAGGCTGATGTTGCCCGTGAGGCCGAAGTCGAGGACGTGGATGAAGAGCGGGATCGAAGCGCGGTTGGTCACCGCGAATGAGATCGGCGCGCCCGGCGCGAGCTCCTCGCCGTCCTCGATCCGGATCCAGCGACCCGATGACATGCGCGCCACCTCGAAATCGACCTTGCGGGCGAGCTGGCTGTCGTCGTTGCGCAGACCCAGGATCTTCCGGTAGCGCGCCCAGAGATCCAGGCTGCCGACCGCATCCGGGGAGAGATGGAAGAGATCTTCTCCCAGGTTCTCGCCCACGGCCCGCGCCCAGGGGCCGATGGCGTCGGGCCGGACCTCCTCCAGGATGCGGGCGGTCGAAGTGACGGCCCGCACCTCGATGATCTCGATCTTGCCGATCGGCGCGTTCAACGATGTACCCTGCCGTTCCTGGGGCGGGTAGACGGTAAGGACGGCCTTTTCCGCCAGCCCGCAGGTAGCGCCAGCTCCGAGCACCACGCGGTCGGCCCGGCGGTCCCGCACGGGCACGAAGCGCCGCGGCTTCAGCTCGGCCAGCCCGAAAAGCTCGCGGTCGCGCAGGCCTTCGAGCTGCGGAAGCTGCCTCTTGTAGTTGAGGTTGTGCACCTGCGTCATCACGGGCTCGAACACATCGCGGTAGGTCGGGCAGGCGCCCAGGGGCAGCTTGCGCAGCTCTTCCAGGAGAAAGAAGGACATGGCGCCGTGGCTCTTTCCGCCATCGTCGATCTCGTAGGCGCTCTCCTTGTTGCGGCACGCGGCCAGCACGACGTAGCGCGTGAAGTCCTTCGGGCCGCCCTTGAAGTCCCGGATGCGGATCCTGTTCTTTCCTTCGGGCGTGCGCAGGTCGGGCGGCACCCGCCGGATCTTGACGCCGGACGAGTCGGCGCGGTGCGCGGTCCCCGAGTGGCAGCAGTCCAGGATCAGGGTGACGTACGGGGTGATCTTGGTGACTCTCGCGAGCCAGCCGTGGATCCAGCTTCCGGAGATGTCCCGGTTCGGAAAAGGGTCCGCGTGGCCGGTGTCATAGGGGACGAGGACCTCCTCCATGCCGTCGGGCTCGCTGCGGTCTTCGGCCGGCAGGCGCCTCTGCGAGCCGTGGCCGCTGTAGTGGACGACCACCACGTCGTCCTCCTTGACCCAGCGCTCCAGATCCTCCAGGGCGCCCATGATGGAATCTCTCCTGGCCTCGTCGTTCAGGAGCACCTTCATCCGCTTCCCGGGGAACCCGAAGCGCTCCCGGAGCACGCGGGACATCTCCTGCGCGTCGCGGACGCAGCCCTCGAGCTGCCCTTCGGGAGAGAACGACGGGTACTTGTCGATGCCGACGATTACAGCCCAGCGGTTTTGCGTCGCGGACATGGGCGGGCGGCTCCTTTCCGGTTCCTTGGATTCAGACCCGCTTCGCGGCCCCTTGTGTAGAGCCTCCCCGTCATGGATCGACAACGCGAATCGTGGCCTCTTCCCGACTCTCGGTCCCATCCTCCAGCGTTCCGATGAGGACGAGCCGGTACTCGCCGTTCGGGAGGAGACGCCGTGGCAGCTCCACGTTGAACGTGTCGGACTCCGACCTCCGCAGACCGGGAACGGATACGATCGGGCGCCCGGAGGAATCGAGGATCTCCAGCCGGATGTCGGAGGCTTCGAGAACCTCGGACGCAACGAGCGACAGGCTGAACCGGCCCGCGGCGGGAAGACGGATCTCGAACCTTTCTTTCGTCGCGCTGCGGAGCGATCCCGGCATGTCGACGCTCTCGATCGGGAAGTTCGCCTGGGGAGCGCGCAGCTCCCGCTGCAGGGAAAGATTCCAGAACAGAAGCCCTGCCACGGCCGGGATCAGGGTAGCGGCCAGGGCCATGAAAACGGGCGGCGGACGGCGGCGGACCCGGGACTCTTTGGCGAGGCGGTCCTGGAGATCCCACCAGGAGGCCGTCTCATCCAGGAGATCCCCGTTCGCGAGCGGCTCCAGGAAGCGCTCCAGGTCCAGCAGCCGGTCGACACACTGGAAGCAGAGGGCGAGATGCCACTGGAGCCGGCGCTCCTGCTGCGGAGACAGCTCGCCGGAGCGGTAGGCGTTCAGATCCCGGGAAGAGGAGTGCCACGAGGCACCCGGCTGAAGCCGCGCCTCTCGTTCGAGGAGCCGGAAAGCCTGGGCAAGCACGACCGCCGTATCGCTCACCGCCGTACCGCCTCCTCTCCGAGGCGTCGCCTCAGTCTTCGGAAGGTTCCTGCAATTCGAGCTTCAGACGCTTCTTGGCCTGGTGCAGGTGCGCTTTCACCGTGTCGATGGAGATCTTCATGATGGCTGCGATCTCCTTGTACTTGAGCCCCTGGCCGTAGCGCAGCAGGAAGCAGGCGCGCATCTGCTCTGGCAGTTCCTTGATGGCCCGGCTCAGCCTTTCGGCGCGCTCCTGCTCCAGCATGTTCTCCATGGCTTTCGGCGGGGAGGGTGGCGGCTCGAACGGAGCCGGCTCCTCCCCGTCCTCGCTCTTCCCGCCCGTGTCCAGCGATATTTCCCATCCTCTGCGCTTGCCCGTCTTCTTCCGGCGTATCTCGTTCTGGTAGATGTGGTCGGCGATCTCGAACAGCCACGTCAGGAACCGGGACTCGCCCCGAAACTTGCCTAAACCCTTGAAGACCCGGAAAAACACGTCCTGGGTGAGATCGCGGGCATCCTCGGCGGAAAATCCCTTGTTCTGGAAGAAAGAACGGACCCGGCGGTAGTGCATCCGGTACAGGAGCTCGGAATTGGCGTCGACGTCGACGCTCTTCCGGATGAGCTCGACGAGGGGCAGGCTGGGGTCGTCGTCGAGCGGAGGCATTGCCTTAGCTTAGCTGACTCCGAGCAACTCCCGGGTCAATGCGTCGCTCTCCTGGCGAAAACGCGTCTCCAGAGCCGACTTCTCTTCTTCCGGAAGGAAGGATTGCCGGAGACCGGCCAGGGCAAGGCCGGCCAGCTCTTCCGGACCGTAGCCGAAGGCGCGATGCAGGGCCAGGTATTCGCGGGGGAGATCGGTGTTGAAGAAGGGAGGATCGTCCGAGTTGATGGAAACCGGGACGCCGCTCCGGTAGAGCCGGTCGAAGGAGTGGCTCGCCATGTCCGGGAACACGCCCAGGCAGAGGTTGGAGGTCGGGCAGACCTCCAACGGGATGGCCCGGTCGCGCAGATCCGCCATCAGAGCGGGATCTTCCACGGCCCGCACCCCGTGCCCGATGCGCTCGGCGCCGCAGACCTCCAGGACCGAGCGGATCGAATCGGGACCGGCGTGCTCCCCGGCATGGGCCACGCGGCGCAGACCCTCGCTGGCCGCCACCGCGAAGTGCTCCCGGTAGGGCTCGTTGGGGAAACGCGCCTCGCTGCCCGAAAGACCCAGCGCCACCACGCCGTGCCCGCGGCCGGCGAGCGCCCATTCCAGGGTGCGGTCCGCCGCCTCGGGGCCGACGTTGCGCACGATGTCCGGGATCAGGCGGAGCTTCACGCCCTGTTTCTCCCCCTCGCGGATCGCCTCCTCCATGGCGAACAGGATCTCGCCGCCGTTCCCACCATTGGTCAGGTGAGTCGAGATGGTGAAGTGGGCCTCGCAGTAGACGACGCCCTGCTCCCTCTGCATCTCCAGGAAGTCGAGCGTAAGGGTCCGGAAGTCCTCAGGGGTGCGCAGGGCGCGGGAGCAGGTCAGGTAGACCTGGACGAAGTGCTCGAAGTCGCGGAAGCGGAACCACTGCCGGAGCCCTTCCTCATCGCGGGCCGGCAGCTCGACGCCGTTGCGGCGTGCCAGCTCCAGCAGCACCTTCGGACGCATGGAGCCCTCCAGGTGCACGTGGAGCTCGACCTTCGGCATCCGCTGAAGGAAGCGATCCAGGCTCATGCAGACGGTACGGGGGCCGATACGGGGGCTTCGGAACGCAGGCGCAGGCGCAGGCGCTCGAGAACAGGGACGGGCACCAGGCCGGTGAGGTCGCCGCCGAGCGCGTAGACCTCCTTGACCAGCCGGCTCGACAGGTAGCTGTAGTCTTCCTTGGGCATCATGAAGACGGTCTCGACCCTCGGGTTGAGGCGCCGGTTCATGAGCGCCATCTGGAACTCGTACTCGAAGTCCGAGACCGCGTGCAGGCCGCGCACCACGGCGCGCGCACCCACCTTGTCCATGAAGTCGACGAGGAGCCCGGAGAAGCTCTCCACCCGGCAGTCCGCGTGGCCGCCGATCAGGCTTTGGAGGATGTCCATCCGCTCCTGCACGGAGAAGAGCGGCCGCTTCCCCTCGTTCTGCAGCACCGCCACGATCACCTCGTCGAACAGCGGGCGGCAGCGCTCGATGATGTCGAGGTGGCCGTTGTGGACGGGGTCGAAAGACCCTGGGTAGACCGCAATCCGCTTGGTCATCGGGCCTCGGAAAGGTTGAAAGTGACCACGTTGTAGGCGGCGTCGGTGACCCGCAGCAGCAGCAGGCCGCCGGAGCCGGCTCCCTCCGGATCACCGGGTTCGATCACCAGCGTCTCCGTGCGGCCGTCGATCAGGCCGTCCGTCGAGGGCACCGGCTTCCAGTCACCGGCGCCGACGCTGACCATCGCCTCGCGGATCGGGTTCGCACCGTCCTGGACGGTCGCGCGCAATCGCCCGCCCTGGCGATCCACCTTCACCAGCACCGGCGTGGTGTGGTCGATCACCACCGGGTCGCTCACCTGCTCGGCCGCCAGCGCGCTCTCCGGGTCGTTGGAGAGGCGGTCCATGGCGCGCAGCCGGAAGCGGTAGACGCCGTCGGGCAGGGCCGTGGCGTCGAAGCTGTAGTAGCTCTCCTCCAGCTCGTCCACCACCTTGAGCCACTCGCCGTCCGACTCCGCGGGCCGGAAGGACAGCTCGTAGACCAGCGTGTCCTGGTTGGGGTCGGCCGCGGTCCAGCGGAGGGTCCGGAAGCCCTTCTTCCATAGCGGCTTGGTGCGGCCTTCATCCTCGTCCACCGGCTTGCCGACGCTGGTGAAGATTCCCTCCCGCGTGGGATGGGCCGGTTCGTAGACCTGGTTCGAGGGGTTGAAGTTCGAGGGCACCAGGATCTGTCCCGGCTCCAGCGCGGCGAGCGATTCGATGCGCGGGCTCAGGTTCTCCTGCCGGAAGGACAGCTCGACGCTGTAAAGCCGGGGAGACCGGTTGCCTCCCGCCTCCAGCTCGGCCCGCCACTGGATGTAGCGGCCACGAGGCACGCCGTCGAGAGAGACCTCGTCTCCCTTCTTGGCCGGAGTCCAGGCGGACCAGGTGCGGTCCGGCTCGGCGCTCATGCCGCTGCGGAACGAGAAGCGGACCGAGCTTCCGCCCGCAGTCTCGCCGCGCCAGCGAAAGGTGCCGAAGCGGGCGCCCTGGCCGGCATCCATGGCCGCGCTGGTGTAGGTGCCCTTCTTCTCGGTCTCCGCGGTGATCCGGTAGAACGCGGCGGCGTTGGTCGTGGCGAAAGCCGGGCCGTCCTCGCCCGGCAGCAGGGCCACGATCTGCCGCTCGTCCACGTCCTTTTCGAGAATCATCTGCTGGTCGGCCCAGCTGTAGAGCTTGCCCTCCAGCCCGGTGGACACCCAGAGACGGCCCTCGCGCCAGAGGAGGTCGTAGACGGTCTCCTCCGGGAAGCTCCACACGCTCTCCACCACGCCGCTGGGCGCGAGGGAGACCACTTCGCTGCGCGGCCCCGTGGCCCCGGGCAGGCGTGTGCCGGTCGCGGGCTCCGCGCCCTCTACGGTCACCGTGGCGACCTGGGGCGAGGGCTCGCCGGGCTGCGCTTCAGGGGTGCTTTTGGTGAGATCGACCAGGCTGGCCTCGGAGGCCACGATCGCGGCGTAGCAGATGCCGTCCGGGCCGGAGGTCAGAGCCACCACCTCGGGGCCGGCCGCGTCGTGGAGCGTGCGCGCCGAGCCGTCGCGGCCCAGGCGGAGGATCAGGCCCTCGCCCGCGGTGCCCATCAGGACGTCGCCGTCCGCCAGCACCTCCAGCGACCGCACGTGCGTGTCCTCGCTGTCGTAGAGGACCTCGCCCTTTCCGCCCCCGCCGACCTTGAAGAGCTTGCCCTGGGTGCCGGTCGCGACGAGGAGCCCGCCGTCCTTGGCCCGCGCCAGCGCCCAGATGTAGGTCTCGCCCGGATCGAAGAAGACGTCGCCCTTTCCGCCCGCGATCCCGCTCGCGATCCGATACACCTTGCCGCGCGGCGAGGTGCCGGCGAAGACGGTGCCGTCGGGATCGGCCCAGACCGCGAACACCTCGGGCTCAGGGGCTGCGAACAGCTCGGTCACCTTGCCCTTGCCGTCGACCTTGAGTACCTTGCCGGCGTTGCCGGTGCCGACCACCCAGCCGTCCGCAAGCGGGGCGGCGGAGAGCAGGAACGGCTCGCTCAAGGAAGCCAGCCGCTCGGCGCGGGGCGCCAGCTCCATGCGGCCCAGGGAGTCGACGCCGACTCCTTCCAGCGTGCCGGAGAGGAAGCCCGCCTGGCTCTGGATCTGGAAGATGCGGACCTGGGTAGCAGGCGCGGGACCCGCCGTCAGGAGCAGGGAAAGCGTGATGCCGGATACGACTGCCCGCGCCCTCAACGCTGACCCTCCGCCCCTGAAACCGGCGCCGTGGCCTCTGCCGCCCCTTCCTGCATCGGCGCTTCTCCACCGCCTGTCACCGGCTCGCGCCGGCGCACCTCCAGATCGACCCGAACCATCCCCGATATCGGCACTGGCATCTCCTCCCTGTGCTGCTGGGCGATCGTCGCCCGCAACGGTACGGCG
>JANOCF010000403.1:0-4312 GCA_031412055.1 Holophagales bacterium
TGGCCCGCTCCGATGATTGATCCTCTCAAGCTCAGCGTGGTCATCCCCTGCCTCAACGCCGGGGCCACGCTCGGGGACCAGCTCGAAGCGCTCGCCGGGCAGAGCTGGCCGGGCGGTTGGGAGGTGATCGTCGCCGACAACGGCTCCACCGACGGCTCGCGGGCGGTCGCCGAGCGCTTTCGCGACCGGCTCCCCGGCCTCCGCATCGTGGATGCGTCCGACCGCCGAGGCCAGGCGCATGCCCGAAACCTGGGCGCCGCCGCGGCCACGGGCGACGCGCTCCTCTTCGTGGACGCCGACGACCAGGTCGCCCCCGGCTGGCTGGAGGTGCTGGGTAAAGCGCTCGCCCGGCATGAGTTCGTGGCCTGCCGCTACGACAACGAAGCTCTCAATCCGCCCTGGGTCCAGCGCACGCATCTGAACCCCCAGAAGGACGGAGTCACGCGCTACGACTACCCGGACTTCCTCCCCCACGCGGGCGGCGGCGGACTGGGAGTCCTCCGCCGGGTGCACGAGGAGGTCGGCGGCTTCGACGAATCCATGGCGGCCCTGGAGGACACGGACTACTGCTGGCGCATCCAGCTCGCCGGCCACGAGCTCGCCTTCGCGCCGGACGCGGTCGTGCGCATCCGCCACCGCCACGACCCGCGCGGCATCTTCCGGCAGGGGATGAGCTATGGCAAGCACAACGTATTGATCTACAAGAAGTACCGCTCCCGGGGCATGCCACGCCTCGGCTGGCTGCCCGGGGTGCTCCGCTGGGGCAGGCTGGTCCTGCGCACTCCCCTTCTGCTCCTCACCCGCGAGGGCCGGGCCCGCTGGCTCTGGCAGCTCGGCTGGCGCCTGGGCCGCCTGGAGGGATGCTGGAAGTACCGGGTGATCGCGCCTTGAGCGAGGCTTCCCTTCGCATCATCCGGGGATTTTGATGCGAACTTTCCAGTTTTCTGCTGTCAAAAACCAGATTTACACAGCGAACCAAGGTCCATCAGCCCGCGCCCACGAGTTGGCCGTTGCGAACTGGGGATTTTTCGCAACAAACAGAGGTCGCGCACAGGGCGCTGGGGCTCGGTTCGCAACAAACGATCGGGAGTTCGCAACAAAACAAGGGGTTTTCGCAACGGCCAGCCCTCCGTTCGCAACGGCTGGAGCGTCGGCCGTTGCGAAAAACCCGTCGGCCGCCCGTGCGCGAGGGAAGTTCGCAACGGCTGGAGGGTTGGCCGTTGCGAAAAACTCTCCAGCCGTTGCGTATCGCGGGCTGTTCGCAACCGCCAGCTCGAAGTTCGCAACAAATGGAGACGCTTCCCCTCGTGATACCTTCCGCCCTGTCATGCGAGTCCTGGTCACCGGCCACAACGGCTACATCGGCAGTGTCATGGTTCCCCTGCTCCAAGCGGCGGGGCACGAGGTCGTGGGCTTCGACGCGGACTGGTTCGAGCCCTGCCTGCTCTCGGGACAGCCGGTCCCGGAGGCTCCCTCGATCCGCAAGGACCTCCGCGAGGCCGAGAGCGGGGACTTCGCAGGGTTCGAAGCCGTCATCCATCTCGCCGGACTGTCCAACGACCCGCTCGGCAACCTCGACTCGTCGCTGACCTTCGACATCAACGACGGCGCCTCGATCCGCTTCGCGCGGCTGGCCAAGGAGGCGGGCGTCCGGCGCTTCCTCTTCTCGTCTTCGTGCAGCACCTACGGCGCGGCCGGGGACGACTTCCTGGACGAGAGCGCCGCGTTCAACCCGGTGACGCCCTACGGCATCTCCAAGGTACGGCTGGAGCAGCAGCTCGCCGAGCTGGCCGACGACCGCTTCAGCCCCGTCTACCTGCGCAACGCCACCGCCTACGGCGTCTCCCCCCGCCTGCGGGTCGACCTCGTGCTCAACAACCTGGTGGGCTGGGCTCTCACGACCGGACGCATCCACATGATGAGCGACGGCACGCCCTGGCGCCCGCTCGTCCACATCGAGGACATCTCCCGGGCCTTTCTCGCCGCCCTGGAGGCTCCGCGCGAGGCCGTGCACGACGAGGCGTTCAACGTCGGCCGGACCGCGGACAACTACCGCATCCGCGAGCTGGCCGAAATCGTGGCCGAGGTCGTCCCGGGCTGCCGGATCACCTATGCCGACGGCGCCGGGCCGGACAAGCGCTGCTATCGGGTCGACTGCTCCAAGATCGAGCGCGTCCTCCCCGCCTTTCAGCCGCAGTGGGATGCCCGAAAGGGCGCCCACGAGCTCGTCGAAGCGTACCGCAAGGCCGGGATGACCGACGTCCAGTTCCAGGGTCCGCTCTACACCCGGCTGCTCCGCATCCGCGAGCTCCAGGACGCCGGACGCATCGACGGGCAGCTCCGCTGGACGGCGCCGGAACCCGCTGAGAGCACTCCCCTTCCCCGCTGATTGGCCCCACCCCAGGATTGAGACATTTCACCCGGCGGTGAAACGTCTCCCCCCGCGGGTGTAGCGTTGCAAATTTCGAGGAAACTCGTTCCACCGCCCGTCAATCCACGACGAGTTGCCCCGGAAGCTAGTCCGAGGCTCCGGTTTCGGATATCCTACCAAGCCATGGAACAGATCGAGCAGGTATCACGGTTGGATCGACTAGAGGAAGCCGTGCGCGTGCTGTCGTCGCGTACTGAAGCCGTGACTGTCTCCATCTCCACCTTCGCACCGGAACCCTACGAGGTCCTCCGTCCCATCCCGGTCCTCATTCGGCCCGATGGAGAAGAGTTCATCGCGTCCTTCGTCGAGGCCAACGTCAACGCTTCGGGAGAGACGCAGCAGGAGGCCTTCGAGAACGTCAAGGCGCTCATCCTCGACGTGTTCGACAGCCTGAGGTCGCATTCCCCTGAAAAGCTTGGTCCGGATACCGCACGGCGGCTCGCCATCCTCCGGGACTTCCTGGTTATCCCGCGGTTATCCCGCTGCACCCCTAGCCCCGGAACAGCCGCACCACCCAGGTCCCCTTGCGGTTGCTCACCGCGACCTCCTCCAGCAGCGGCAGCTTCTCCTTCAGCCGCTCGGCGATGACGTCCGAGCGCCGCGAGCGGAAGGTCGAGACGATGAGCGTCCCTCCCTCCGCCAGGCCGTCCAGATAGCCGAGGACCGTGCCCACGGGGTCTTCGAAGTAGTAGACGCACTCGTTGAAGACGATCGCGTCCCAGCGTTCGCTGGGACGGTACGCCTCCGCGTCGGCAGCCAGGAAGGACGACCGGCCGTCGGCCCGGCTCGCACCCTGCTTCACCGCCTCTTCCGAGAGGTCGATGCCGAGATACCGGGAGACTCCGAAGGGCCGCAGATGATCCAGGAGGATGCCTTCGCCCGAGCCCACGTCCAGCACCGAGCCGCCCGGGTGGAGGTGATGGACGTAGCCGGCGATCACGCTGTAGCGGGCCAGCTCGTCCACCGCGCGCATGAACTCCCACCTGCCGGCCTGGTACTGCTCCTCCCACGTCTCCCGCGAGACCGGCGCGTCCCCGCGGCCGGTTCGGTGCTCCCAATCCCTCACCCGCCGCTCCAGGCGGCCGGCCAGCGGAAACCGCCGCCCATAGAGGAACCGGTAGTAGAGGATGTAGACGAGCTTGAAGGCTCTCATCGGCCGCCGTCTTTCACCAGGTACTCCACGAGATACGTCCCGAGATTCGTCACGGCACGAATCCTAGCCGAAAGACTGCACAAAAAAGGTTGCATTGGGAACGCAAGGCTGGGTATTATTATTTTCAGGAGATTCCAGGTTCCACTGAGGTGCCGTTTCCGTCGAGCATGTGCCAAAGCCAAGCCCAAGCCAAATCCCTTCCCTCTTTGTTGATGCGGGGTTGCGTGGGATTGGCAAAAGACGTACCATGCTCGGGTAGCTATTTCTTGCAGTACGCAGAGATTCATCCATGGCCGGTGGTCGGCTCATGGCGGCTCTCGCAGACAAACATGGAGGTCGTGTACCCATGAAGAAGGTGCTCATTCCGCTGTCCCTCGCCCTGGCTTTCGCCGCTCCCATCGTGTTTGCCGCCCGTTGGGAGAGCGCTCCCGACGCTCGCGACGCTGGTCTCCGGTCCTTCGAGGGCAACGAGATCTCCGTGGCCCGCGACACCGCTGTCCTCGACGGCTTTGCGCGCACGGGTGGCTACCGCACCCTGGTTGCGGGCGCGGCCATCCCGGGCTCCAAGACGGCCGCCTGCCAGGTCCGGCTCGTGAAGATGGATGGAAGCGTCGTCGAGGAGGTCCGGTTGGACATCCCGGGCCGTACGAACTCGCAGTTCGACTTCGCGGACCGGATCGGCTCACGCCAGGTGGCTGCCGCGAAGGTCTCCTGCGACCAGCCCTTCC
>JANOCF010000404.1:0-1538 GCA_031412055.1 Holophagales bacterium
GCATACCCGATCTGCGACTGGGCCTTGCCGGGGACGGCGATGCTCGCGCGGGGGCTCCTCACTCGCGGATCGAGCCTCGGGAGGGGACGGGGAGCGGGTAGGGAGGCGAAAGCGGCCTCCAGCTCGCGGAGAGCCCCGGCCTCGTCCAGGTCGCCCACCGCCACGACCACCACCGGCGCGGCCGGCCCCGGGGCGAAGGGCACCCGCGCGATCCCCAGCGCCTCCCGCAGTGCCATCTCCAGCCGCAGCCCGGGATCATCGCTCGCGGCGTCCTCTGTCGCCGGAGTGGGACTCTCCAGGGTCCGGCGCAGCTCCGTCACGGCCTGCGCCAGCTCTCCGGATCGGAAGCGGAGGCCCAGCGATGTGTGCCGCCACGAGGGCGCGTCGATGGAGATGTCCGCCTCCCCTTCGAAGGCGAGGGCGTCGCCGGGGACCACGGCCCTCAGGAAGCCCGCGGACACCCGGGGGATGCGCCGCACGATCAAGGCGATCCCGTTGCGCAGGACCTTGACGCGAGGAGGACCGGGCACGGGCTCCCTCTCCCGCGTAGCGGGGGAGGGCAGGGGAGGGGGTGTTCCGAAGGCCACCGACATCTCGGATCGAGATGCCGAGAGCCCACCCTCCGCATCCGGACCGACCCAGCCGATCGTCCGCTGGTACGGCTGCAGGCGGGCCGCCGCGACCCGCCGCACGTCCTCGGGCGTCACGGCGGCGACGAGGTCCGGCAGACGCTTCAGGACCGCGAAGGCTCCGATGCCCTCGAAGTACGCCATCTGGTGGGCGGCGTCCTCGGAGGTCTCCACGTCCAGCTCCAACTCGGCGAGGAGACGCTGCCGCGCCCGGTCGATCTCGCCGGCCGGCACGGGTTGCTGCCGCAAGGAGGCGATCCGTTCCTCGATCTTCGTCTCGATCCCTTCCTGCGTCGTTTCCCGGCCGACCTTTCCGGAGATGCTGAACAGGTACGGGTGGGACGAGGGGACGAGCAGGGTAGAGATCTCTTCGGCGGCTCCGAAGAGGCGAGACCCGGGGCGTGCCGGAAAGGCGTCGCCGTCCTGCCAGAAGTTGCACCCGGGCGAGCCCGTGAGCAGGGCCTGGAGCAGGAGAAACGCGGGGAAGTCCGGATCCGAGGCGGCCGGGGCCCGGTAGGAGAGCTGGAAGTACCTCCCGCCTCCGCCTCCCGGGATCTCCACCCGCCGCACCCCCTGCTGGGGCGGCTCGACCGTGCGCGGCGGCGCCACGGGCTCGCCGGCCGGAATCGTCCCAAAGGTCCGGCGGACGAGGGCCAGGACATCGGCCGCCCGTACATCTCCGGCGATGGCCAGGACGGCGTTGGCCGGGTGGTAGTGCCGCCGGTAGAACGCGGCCACCTCGTCGTAGGTGATCCCCAGGACGTCGCTCTCCCACCCGATGGTGTTGTGGCGGTACGGGTGCTGGGAAAAGGCCGCGGCCGCGACCGCGTCGTAGAGCAGGCTGGCCGGGTCGTTCTCGTAGCTGTGGAGCTCGGTCAGGACCGCGCCCCGCTCGGCTTCCAGCTCGGG
>JANOCF010000405.1:0-3301 GCA_031412055.1 Holophagales bacterium
CGGCTACGCGGGCCAGAGCTCGACCCGCCTGCACTTCGGCCTGGGACCGGTCAGCCGGATCGATGCCGTGGAGATCCGCTGGCCGGGCGGCAAGGTAGAGAAGTTGGAGAAGGGGACCGTGCCTCTCAACCGGCTCACGACGGTCCGGGAATCGATATGAGGTGGCTCGCCCTCGTCGTCGTGCTCGCCGCGGTCGCCTCGCCGGACTCCTCGCGGGAGGAGCGTCTCTGGCACCACCGCAACCTGGGCAAGGCCTTCTACGAGAACCCGACCACTCAATATGAGGCCGTGGAGGAGCTGCGCAAGGCCCTGGAGCTGGCACCCGATTCTCCCCGCGAGCGCCTCAACCATGGCCTGGCGCTCCTCAAGGCCGGCAAGACCGCGGAGGGCATCCGGGAGTTGGAGGTGGTTCAGCGCCAGGCTCCGGAGATTCCCCACACCTGGTTCAACCTCGGGATCATCTACAGACGGGACTCGCAGTACGAGAAGGCCGTCCAGCAGCTCGAGCGCATGGCCGCTCTGGTTCCGGACGAGCCGATCACCCATTACAACCTGGGGGTCCTCTACAAGTTCACCGACCGGCCGGACCTGGCTCTCCGGCATTTCGAGCGTGCCGCCGAGCTGAGCTCCTACTTCGCCGCACCCCGTTTCCAGCTCTTCAACACCTACCGCCAGACCGGCCGGACCGAGGAGGCCAGGGTGCGCAAGCAGGAGTACGACGAGATCAAGGAGGCGCAAAAGGGGGCTGCGGTCCCTGAGGACGTGGACTGGGGCTGGTACTCCGAGCTCCTCGACGAGATCGACCCTGCCGCTGCCGAACCCGCGGCCGTGCCGCCGGCCGAGCCGTCCTTCGCGGCCTCCGAGCTCGCCCGCGGGCTCGACCCTGCCACCGCCGGCCTGGCCCTGCTCGACGCCGAAGGCGACGGCACTCCCGACCTGCTGGCCTGGTCCAAGGCCGGGGCCGCGCTCTTTCGTGGCGGCGCCGAGCTGGTCACCGCAAGCGGCTTGCAGGAGCTGCGCAACGTGACTGCCGCAACGGCGGGGGACTTCGACAACGACGGGCTGGTGGACCTTTGCCTTTTCGCTGACAACGTCGCGGCGCTCTATCGCAACACGGGCGGCAGCTTTCAGAGGCTGGCCGCGCAGCTCCCGAAGGGGCGATTCCACCTGGCCTTCTGGCTCGACTTCGACCACGACTACGATCTTGACCTGGTGCTATTGGGAGAAAGCGCCGCCCTCGTCAGGAACCAGGGCGCGGCCGGCTGGAGCGACGAGACCCGCCGCTTCCCGTTCGTGCCCGGCCGGGCCGTGGATGGCGCGTTGATCGAGGCCGTGGCCGACACCCAGGGAGTGGATCTCGCCGTCGCCTACTCCGGCCGCCCGGCCGTGCTCTATCGGGACCGTCTCGGTGGACGGTACGAGGCCGTCGACCTGTCGGCGCTGACCGGCGAGGCGGTGCTGGCGCACGACGTGGACCAGGACGGCTGGAGCGACCTGGTCTCCTCGTCCGGGCTGCTGCTCAACTCCCGGAGTCTGCAAGGAGTGCTGCGGAAAGCCGAGGGCTCCGTACCCTGGAACACCCCCTTGGCGTTCGCTGACCTCGAAGGCCGGGGCATGAGCGATCTCGTGACCGCCGGCGGTCTGCACCGCAACGAGGGACGTGGCAGGGCGGGTGCGGAGAAGGCGATCCCTGGCTTTCCAGTGGTGGCTGCGGTAGCTACTGATTTCGATGGCGACGGCCGCGAGGACCTGGCCGTGGCCGGCAGGGACGGCGTCCTGCGGCGGCTGCTCAACCGGACCCGGACCGATCACCGGTGGCTGCGGATCGGGCTCGAAGGCGTCAAGAACCTGAAGCTCGCGCCGGGTGCCGAGGTCGAGGTCAAGGCCGGCGCGAGTTACCAGAAGAAGGTCTACCAGGGCGTTCCCCTGACATTCGGCCTGGGGGCGCGGACCGAGATCGACACGGTGAGGATCACCTGGCCGAACGGTCTCATCCAGAACGAGACCAAGCAGGCCGCGGGCCGCGCCACGACGTTCAAGGAGGCGCCGCGCCTGTCGGGCTCGTGCCCGATGATCTTCACCTGGAACGGCGAGCGCTTCGAGTTCATCACCGACGTTCTCGGAGTGGCGCCGCTGGGGGCCAGCGCCGGCGACGGCGAGTATTTCCCGGTGGACCACGACGAGTACGTGCAGATCCCCGGAGAGGCCCTGGCGGAAGTCGACGGCCGCTACGAGATCCGCGTGACCGAGGAGCTGCGGGAGGTCGCCTACCTGGACCAGATGCGGCTGATCGCCCTGGACCATCCGGCCGAGGTGGAGATCTTCACCAACGACAAGTTCAAGGCTCCGCCCTTTCCCGAGTTCCGGCTGTTCGGCGTCCAGGAGAAGATCCGTCCGGTCCGCGCCACGGACCACCGCGGACGCGACGTGCTTCCACGGCTGCTCGCCCGCGACCGCTCCTACCCCGACGGCTTCCGGCGAGACCTGTCCGGAGTCGCCGAGCCGCACCATCTCGACCTCGATTTCGGCCTGGGGACCGCGCCGGACAACCGCGCGGTGCTGGTGCTCTCGGGCTGGGTGGACTGGGCCGACGGCAGCACCTTCCTCGCCGCCGCCCAGGCGTCGCCCTCCGGGCTCCTGTTCCCCCGGCTCCAGGTCAAAGACGAGCAGGGGAGATGGCAGACGGTGATCGAGGACATGGGCATCCCGGCCGGCAAGCCGAAGACCATCGCGGTGGACCTGACGGGCAAGTTCCTGTCCTCCTCGCGCGAGGTCCGGATCGAGACCAGCCTGTGCGTCTACTGGGATGAGATCTTCCTTTCCGGGGAGAGCGGCGAGCCGTCCCTGACGCGGACCGACCTGCCGCCGGCCCTGGCAGAGCTGCGCTACCGCGGATTCTCGCGGCCGGTGATCCATCCCGAGCGCCGGCAGCCCGAGAGCTTCGACTACCAGTCGTGGATGCCGGTATCCATGTGGAACCCCACGCCCGGGCTCTACACCCGCTACGGCGACGTCCGACCCCTGCTGGAGGAGGTGGACGACCGGATGGTGGTCCTGGGCTCCGGCGACGAGGTGCGGCTCCTCTTCGACGCTGCGGCCGTGCCCGCGCTGCCTTCCGGCTGGCGGCGCGACTTTCTGCTCCTCGTCGACGGCTGGGCCAAGGACGGCGACGCCAACACCGCCTTCTCTCAGACGGTCGAGCCGCTGCCGTTCCACTGCATGAGCCGCTATCCCTATCCGGATGACGAGAGCTTCCCAGACGGGGAGCTGCACCGCCTCTACAAGGAGCGCTACAACACCC
>JANOCF010000406.1:0-5092 GCA_031412055.1 Holophagales bacterium
GGCGAAGTTGGCCATGATCTGGTGGCCGTTGAAGTCGAGCACCCGGATGTCCTCCTCGCTCTCCAGGTCCTTGGCGACGCTGGCGAAGGCGTGCTCGTAACGGGCACGGACCGCGTCCAGGTCCACCTCGTAGGCGATGAACTTGTCGATTCCCTTGTAGCGCAGCTTGCTCACCAGGCGCTCGTCCGTCAGCTCGGGATACGTGGAAAGCACCAGGATCGGCCCGGTGCCGGTGAAGATCAGATACGCGCGCATGCCTGCCGTCGTGCTCATCGCTCCCTCCCGTTGGAAGATCTGGTTGAAAGCTAGCCTTCCGGCATCGGACTGTCAACCTGGAGGGCTGGCTGGCCGGATCGGGTACAGTTCCCGGACATGAGCGCCGCCCCTGCTGCCCCCGCGATCGTCCTTGTCCATCCCCGGGAAGAAGGCAACGTCGGATCCGTGGCCCGCGCCATGGCCAACATGGGACTCGACCGCCTGATCCTGGTCGAGCCGGCGGCCCGGATCGGCAGGGTGGGCACGGCCTTTGCCGTCGGAGCGAAGCACATCCTGGACTCCTGCGAGCGCACATCCAGCCTTCCCGAGGCTCTCGCTCCTTTCCAGCGGGTCGTGGGCACCACCTCGGCCCGCGACCGCCGCTGGGACGTACCCCTGCTCCACCCGCGCGAGCTGCCCGCCTGGCTGGCCCAGGATCCACCCGGAACCGCTACCGCGCTCGTCTTCGGACCCGAAGTCGGCGGGCTCACCAACGACGACCTGAGCCTCGCGAGCGTCCTCGTCACCATCCCCTGCTCACCGGCCCAGCCCACGCTCAACCTGGCGCAGGCGGTGCTGATCCTGGCCTACGAGCTGTATACGGCCCGCGGAGAGCTGCCGCCGCCGGCGACCGTCGGCCACCCCGAGCCGCCCGCCACCACCGGCGAGATCGACGGCCTCTTCGTGCAGGCCACGGACCTCCTGCGCCGGATCGGCTTCGACCGCGACAACACCTTCCAGGGCGTGCAACGCGACCTGCGGCGGCTCCTGTCCCGGGCCACGCCCGTCAGCCGCGAGATCGCGATCCTGCGCGGCATCTGCCGTCGCGCCCAGAGAGCGCTGGAAAGGAAAAACCTGGAGAGTTGAGAGAGGCTCAGGTGCCTTCGCGGGTGAAACCGCGGGTCACCATCTGGTAGGTCAGCGCGGCCATGCAGCGGCGGGCCACCTTGCGGACGCTGGACGGGTGGTAGCCCATCTTCTCGGCCACCTCGGCGGAGTCGTAGCCGAGGCCGTAGCGGAGCTGGAGGAGCTTGCGGCAGCGCGGCGGCAGCTCGTCCAGCAGATTGTTCAGGTCCCAGAGCAGCTCGGCGCGGATTTGCGGAGCGGCCACGGGCTCCGAGAGCAGCTCGAGAATCGCGGTGTCCACCGAGTTGTAGAGCGTGTTGCGCCGCTTGCGCCAGTAGACGACACACCGATTCCTAAGCGTGACCAGGAGCCAGGCTTCCGGGTCCTGAATCGTCTCCCATTTTTGAATGGTCGAGATCAGGGCCTCCTGGACGAGGTCCTCCGCGTCATGAGCCGGTATGCGGTAGCGTCCCAGTACCTGCTTCAACCGGGGACG
Source organism: Holophagales bacterium (assembly GCA_031412055.1). Classification (GTDB taxonomy): domain Bacteria; phylum Acidobacteriota; class Thermoanaerobaculia; order Multivoradales; family UBA5704; genus DATMER01. Next base: position 1,598 of record JANOCF010000406.1, read on the forward strand.
AAGCCTCCGCAGGAGCTCGTCGATTGACTCCCTACCTATTGGCTGGTCAGACACTGCCATCGATCTTTTGCATCCAGTGGAGATAGGAAGATCCTATACCCCTTTCGCAATCATACCCCGGGAGGAAGCACTTTCCCACCGAAGGACGGTCTTGTAAACGCCGCGGGGCCGCCGCGCGAGAGGATGATAAACTCCCGCCCGCATGACTACAACCGTAGAACTTCGCCCGCAGGTCGCCCTCAGCCTCCACCGGTCGCCAGTGGTGGCTGTCGTCCGGACCACCTCTTATGAGGAGGCCGGCCGGCAGGCCCGTCTCTTCCTCTCGTCGGGGATCGAGCTGGTGGAGATCACCTTCACCGTTCCCGACGCCCCCCGGCTCGTCCGGGAGCTTCTCGCTGAGCGCACCCAGGACGGTTCCCCATGGATCGGCATGGGCACCGTCACCAACGCCGAGCGTGCCCGCGACGCGGTCACGGCCGGCGCCGAGTTCATCGTCACCCCGAACGTCAGCTCCGACGTGGCCCGGATCGCCCGCGGAGCCGGCCTCTTCCTGATCATGGGCGCCCTGACTCCCAGCGAGATCGTGGCCGCCCGCGAGCTGGGGGCGGACGTCGTCAAGGTCTACCCCCTGCCGCCCGTTGGCGGCCCATCGTACCTCTCCGTGGTCCGCCAGCCCCTGGGCGACATCCCCATGCTGGCAGGGGGAGGGTTCTCCGTCGATCAGATCGACGACTATGCCCGTGCCGGGGCCATCGCCTTTGGAATCGGAGGGCCGCTGCTCGGGGCCGACGACGACGAGAGCCGCGGCCGGATTGCCCGCGCTCTCGCGCTGGCCCGGGTCGGAAAGGAACAGAGATGAGCTCGACACCTCCACGTCAGGTGATCTTCGACCCCACTCCGGAGATCTTCGCAACGGATTCACAGGGTTCATTTACCTTTCCACTACAAGTGGCGGGGAAAGCCTTTTTAGGGACAAGCTCCTACGACGAGGTGCGTTTCGTCTTCTCGATCTGGCACCCGTCGGGCCAGCGCACCATCGACCTGGACCGCGCCTACGTCGAGCTGCGAGCCTCGTTCGATCCGGACGAGGAGCACTGGACCAAGATCGCGGAGATCGAGCCGGTCGTCCCCCCGTACGCGGGCGGCGACAGCTTCGACGGCTGGATCGTCCTGCCGGTCCTGGGCAGCTCGAGCGCCTTTGCCCTCGTGGGCAGCGGCTTCGAGGCCCGGGCGCGGTTGCAGATCCGGGCCAGCTCCTACTTTGTAAGCTAAGAGGGTGTTCGCTCCGCGGCCGTAGGGGCGCAGCATGCTGCGCCCCTGCAAACCTGGCCTTACCGAAAGCCTCTCCTCAGCTCGGTCTTGAAGGTCTGAAACTCCTCGTCGTCTTGCAGGGCGACGATCACCTTGTCCAGCTTGGTGCCTCCCTGGAGGAAGCGCTGGATCTCGGTGAGGATGATCCGCGCGGCCCGGTTCATGGGGAACCCGAACGCACCCGTGGAGATGGCCGGCATCGCGATCGACTTGAGACCCCGGCGGTCGGCCAGCGCCAGGGCGGCACGGACGGCCGAGGCGAGCTTCTTGTCCTCGTCCCCCTCGCCCATCCGCGGACCAACGGTGTGGATGATCCACTTCGCCTTGAGGTGGCCCGCACCCGTCATCACGGCCGTACCCACGGATATCTCGCCGATCCGGTTGCACTCCTCCTGGATCGACGGACCGCCCGTCTGGAGGATGGCCGCCGAAACCCCGGACTCGAGCTGCAGCTTTTCGTTGGCGGGATTGACGATCGCCTCCACCTCCATCCCGGTGACATCCCCCTCCAGGATTTCGAGCTGAGTGCGGTCCATCATCACCGTCAACCTGTTTTCATTCATCGGCCCCGGTTCTCCCTCCGGAGATGATACCAAGGGCGTCGTGGATTCCTCGACCGGCAATACATCCTCCCGGGCCGCCATTCGGGACGCGGCCCTCGCTATAACTCCATAGTGTAGACTCTGCCCGCCATGTGGACCGAATTGAAGAGCCAACTGGCCGGAGAGCTCGCCCGGGTCATCCGGGAGCGCTTCGGCGTCGATCATGAGCCGGTCATGGAGGTTCCGCCCCGGCGGGAGCTGGGCGACCTGGCCTCCCCTGCCGGCATGCAGCTCGCCCGCGTGCTCAAGCGCAACCCGCGCGCCATCGCCGAAGAGATTGCCGGCGCCTTTCAGCGGCCGGAGCTCGTGCGCGACATCCAGGTCCTGGGTGCAGGCTACCTGAACATCTTCCTCGACCGCGCCGCCGTGGCCGCCCAGCTCCTGGACGCGCCCCTGCTGCCGGGCGACAGCCGAGCCGGACACCTGGGCAAGATCGTCATCGAGCATACCAACATCAACCCCAACAAGGCGGCCCACATCGGCCACCTGCGCAACGCCGTGCTCGGCGACGTCCTGGCCCGTTCCCTCAAGAGCCTGGGCTATCCCGTAGAAATTCAGAACTACATCGACGACACGGGAGTCCAGCTCGCCGACGTCGTGGTCGGTTTCCTGGACCTGCGCGGCCTGACACGCGACGAGATCACGGCCATCGCGGCCGGCCCCGAGCCGTTCGACTTCTACTGCTGGGACCTCTACAGCGAGGTCGGCCGCTGGTACGAGGGCGACCCGGAGCGCCAGAAGCTCCGGCGCGCGACCCTGCACCAGCTCGAGATCGGCCAGGGCGACCGCGCCGAGATCGGCCGCTTCATCGCCCGCCGCATCGTCAGCCGCCACCTGGCCACCATGCGGCGGCTCGACATCGGCTACGACCTCCTCACGCGGGAGAGCGACATCCTCGGCCTCAACTTCTTCGCCAAGGCGTTCGAGCAGCTCAAGGAGAGCGGCGCCGTCCACCTGGAGAAGGATGGCAAGAACAGCGGCTGCTGGGTCATGCCGCTCTCCCAGGCCGAGGAGTTCGCCGGCCTGGAGGACCCCGACAAGGTCATCATCCGCTCCGACGGCACGGTGACCTACGTCGGCAAGGACATCGCCTACCAGCTCTGGAAGTTCGGCTTGCTCGGCATGGACTTCGGCTACCGCTTCTGGCAGGACGAGGACATCTGGGAGACTACCGGCCAGGGTCAGGACGGGCATCCGCTCTTCGGCCGCGCCTACCGGGTGATCAACGTCATCGACGCCCGCCAGAGCTACCTCCAGAAGATCGTCAAGGCCGGCCTGCAGTCGCTCGGCCACGAGTCCGAGGCGAACCGCTCCGTCCACTTCGCCTACGAGATGGTGGCGCTGTCCGCGGCCACGGCCCGGCAGCTCGGCTACATCGGCGAAGCGGTCGAGGGCGAAGCGCCGGGCAAGGCGCTTGAGATGTCCGGCCGCAAGGGCGTCGGCGTCAAGGCCGACGACCTCCTGGACCAGCTCATCGCCAAGAGCCGCGAGGAGATCGCCAAGCGCAACCGGGATCTCTCCGAAGCCGACCTGGACGGCCTGGCCCGCCAGATCGCGGTCGCCGCGCTGCGCTTCTTCATGG
>JANOCF010000407.1:0-7018 GCA_031412055.1 Holophagales bacterium
GCGGAGCCAAGCTCCGTCTCGGCCGCTTCGTCGAGCTGCGGGGCACCTACTTCTCCGACGTGACGGCGGACACCGAGCCCGAGCGCTTCGACTTCGAGGTCAGCGCGATCCCGATCGAGGCCGGCCTGGTGTTCAACTTCGCGGAAGGTGAGGCATTCAGCCCGTATATCGGCGGCGGTGCAGGCTACTACCTGCTGGACACCACCGAGGGCGACATCGACGACGAGGTGGGGTTCTACGCGGTGCTCGGCGCCGAGTTCGCCCGCCAGCCGTCGGGTCTCGGCTTCATGGTCGAAGCGATCTACCGCAGCATGGAAGCCACGGTTACCGAGGACGAGGACGGCTTCCCGGATGACCTCCGGGACGATGTCGTCTTCGACCTCGACGGTCTTGGCGTCAACGCCGGCGTCACCTGGCGCTTCTAAGCCGCACTCTCGTCTACTTCATAAACCGCGGCGTCCGGGCTCTCCGGGCGCCGCGGTTCGTCTTTCAGGGCCATCCGTCATAGACTCATCCTGTTTTTATATTGCGAGGGAGAAGCCAATGGCAGACACACCGTCCGACAAGATCCGCACCGTCCTGATCGGGACCGATCTGGACCGCGACAGCGATGCCCTGCTGAGCACCGGGGTACAGGTGGCCCGAGCTGCCGGGGCCAAGATTCACGTGGCGTACGCCTTCCCGCCGCCCATGGGCTATGTGAACGAGCTCGGCGCAGGGGTCAACGAGGCCGTCCTCGCGCAGGAGATGGAGCAGGTCCGGGAGGCTCTGTCGGCGCAGGTCCGCCAGGCGGGGATCACAGCGGAAGAGCTTGGCGGTGAGATCCTGCGGACCGGGGTGGCCCACCGGGTGCTCCCCGAGCTGGTCGAGGAGACGGAGGCCGACCTGGTCATCGTGGGCGCAACGGCCGGAGGGATGCTCCATCGCCGGCTCGGCTCCACGGCCGACCGTGTCCTGCGGCGGACCACCCGTCCGGTGCTGGTGGTGCGCGGCGGCCTGCCCGTCCCTCCCAGGAGGGTGTTGGCCCCGGTGGACCTGTCGCCCCTGTCCGCGGAAGCGTTCCAGCGCGGCCTCGCGATCCTTTCGCAGTTGGGAGGGGGGACGGAGATCGAAGCCCTGTTCGTCCTCAACGTGATCCAGCGGCAGGTGGCGCCCCAGTTCACTCCCCAGCAGGTGGACCGCTTCGCGGCGGAGGAGCTGGGCCGTTTCGTCGACAAGCACGCGGGGAGTGTTGCCGGCATTGCCGGCATTGCCGGCGTTGCCGGGCAGGTACGGCGCAAGGTGCGGGCAGGCAACATCCGGGAGGAGATCTTCGCCGAGATCGCCGACTTCCGGCCCGACATCGTCCTCTTGGGGACTCACGGGCTGGGCGGGTTCGATCGTCTCGTGATCGGCAGCGTGGCCGCGGACCTGGCCCGAGAGGCGCCTTGCAGCGTGCTGGTGGTGCCTCCGGCGGCGATGCGGGAGTAGAAGACCTCACCCCCTGTCCCCCTCTCCCATCTCCCGCCCAAGCCCCCGCCGGGAGAGGGGGAGCCCATTCCGACTTTCCCGGCTGCGCTTTAGCCGTGAACGCCCGCAGGCGTTCCCCCTCTCCCGGGGATGGGCGGAAGGGAGATGGGAGAGGGGGACAGGGGGTGAGGATTTAGGGCTCAATCATAGATCCCGTCCGCGAACCAATCCCCCGTCGCCCGGTCCCGGTAGATCCTGTAGATCCCTCCGCTGGAGAGCTCCACGTCCCAGTAGTCCCGGCCGGTGGGCTCCTCGGTCCACCAGCCTTCCTCCATGCCCCACGGACCGGACGCCACCTTGACCCGGCCCTCGACCTTGGGACGCTTCTCCGATTCCTCCCGCACCGGGATGCGAACCTCCACCGGCTTCGTCTGGTCCTCCGCGATCACCTCCAGGCTCACCGGCGGGCGCAGCACCCGGACCGCCAGGAGACCCCGGCCGGTCCTGGGCTCGCGGCGGACCTCCGGCGGGGGAGGCGGGGTGTACTCCACCAGGGCGAAGCGCTCCGGACGGTGGCCGTCCACAGCCTGCGGGGCGCCGACCCGGTCGGGGCCGAGCAGCGCGAACAGGCGGGCGAGTGTGGTCGCCAGCTTGTCCGGAGAGAGCGCGGCGGGACCGTAGATGGAGAGCTGAGCCTCCCGCGGACGGTCCGGCCAGGCCAGAAAGGTGAACCCGACCACGGGCGCGCCCGGCGGCTTCGCTTCCAGGTCCAGCCGGATCAGGGTGAGCAGCGTCTTGACGTCCCGGGTGGGCGCGGGGAGGTCGATCGCGCGTGTCTGGTGGCCATCCGGCTCCAGGCGCAGCTCCAACCCCAGACGCTGGCAGGCGAGCCCGGACGACTCGAGGCGCTGGCAGAGCCGCTCCAGCGCGGCCCGGCCCACGAACAGAAAGGGCTCCAGGGAGACCAGCGGCCACTCCAGGTTCATCCCCTCCTGGAAGACCGCGGGCGGCTCGCGGGGCATGAGCGGCCGGGGATCGAGCCCGCGCGCCGTGGCGTGCAGCTCCCGGCCGACGCGGCCCAGGCGGCTCGCCACCCGCTCCTTGGGCAGACGGGCGAATTCGCCGATGGAGCGCACCCCCCACTGCTCCAGGGTAGACGCCATGTCCACCTCCGGAGAGAGCTTGGCGAGCGGCAGGGGGGCCAGAAAGCCGGCCTCCTTGCCCTCGGGCACGATTACCGGCGAGTCCGGAAGGCTGGCGGCGATCCTCGCGGCCAGTTTGCTCGACGCGATCCCGACCCGTGCCGGCAGGCCCGACCTGTCCGCGGCGGCGATGATGGCGCGGCCCAGCTCCAGGTCGGGCGACTCGCTCTTGAAGTGGCGCTCCAGCCCCTCGGTGTCCACGTAGGCGACCCCGTCGCCGGCATCCTCGACCCGGGGGGAGAACGACTCCGCGACCTCCAGCAGCGCCTCCTGGGCGGTTCGCTCGCAGTCCTCGTCGCGGGGGCGGGCCACCAGCTTGGGGCAGAGCGCCCGGGCCTGCGGGAGGCTGTGGCCGGGCTTGATCCCGGCCTCGCGGGCCAGGCGGGTGGCAGCCACCACGCGGGCCGCGTTGCCGTTGCCCTCCGTGACCACCACGGCCTCGCGGATCAGCTCGGGCTCGCTGCGCAGGCGCGCGGCCAGGGGAAAGAGCGGGAGATGGATGCAGGCGATGCGCGGACCCGACATATGTTCGCCGATCAGCGCGTCCCGCCGGCGGCCCGAAGCGGGGCGGCCTCTCGGGCGGGCCAGGTGGCGGGAGCCTCGTCCGGCTCTTCCTTCCTGGACGGGCGGGGGCGAGGCGCCGGGGAGGGCAGGGGAACCTCTCCAAGGGTAAGCTTCAGCTCCTCGGACTGGCCTGTGAGACGGCCGCGGCACTTTTCGATCAGCAGCCGCGAGCAGGCGCCGCCCAGGAGCCGGAGCGATCCCTCCTCGCCCTGCCAGGCAGCGCGGGCGCGCTCCGCCTTGAGGACCACGCCCGCGGCGGTGCCGCTCACCCGGTAGGGGCTGGACACCAGGAGAACCGCGCCGTGAGCCTTGGCCGCGCGGGCCAGCCGCAGCCAGGCGGCTTCGAGGCCGCGCCCGCCGCGCACCGGCGGCGTGCCGAGGTCCACGGCCACCAGGGGGAACCCGCTGGCGAGCACCATCTCGGCGGCGCCGAGCGCCTGCTTGAGGTCAAGCGGGCGGAGCCAGAGCAGGCGCCGGAGATCCACTCCCATGGCCTCGGCCGTGGCCGGATCGAGACCGTCGCCAAGGTCTACCAGCGTCGCGGCCTCGCCCACGGATGTGGCCGCGGCCAGGGTGGCGAGGAGGGTGGAGAAGCGCCCGCTGGTCCGGGAGCCCACAAGCTCCACGAGCTGTCCGCGGGGCAGTCCCCCTTCGAGCAGGCGGTCGAGGGCGGGCACGGCGGTGCGGAAGGGGGACTCGTCCTCCTCCCGCAGCTTCCGGTCCAGCTCGCGTGCGCTGCGGACGTGCCGCTGGAATCCCTGGGGGAGGACGGAGCGCAGACGCCGAAGAGCGGTACCTGCTTCGACGATGCCTGTATCGACGGTACGGGCGATCTCGGAAGTGCCGTCTTCGGGCTCTTCCGGTGCGTTTTCGAGTGTTCTCCACTGTAGATCGGCGACCATCGCTGGCTCTCTCCTCAATGGCAAATATAAAGCGTAACGAAGGCGTAAGTCAAGATGATCGATCAGTTTTACGTAGCCGTAAACTGCTTGCAAAGGTGGAGTTAAGAGCGAATGGATCACAAGTAGAAGACGGCTGCCGAGCCCGCGTACCTTGTGATCGATACTTGTGCCGCAAAGCTCCAACTTCAGTGGGCGGAAGCCGGGTCGGCCTCCTTGGAGGTTCGCGGGATAGAATGGGCACCCGATGAGGAGGCATTCCGAATGAACGTGGCCGACGTGCGGCGGGAGTATGCCAGCGAGGGGCTGAGGCGCCGGGACTTGGATCCCGATCCCATCGCCCAATTCCTGAAGTGGCTCGGGGAGGCGCAGGCGCTCTATCCCGACGAGTTCACCTCCATGACCCTGGCCACCGCCGACCGCTCGGGAAGACCGTCCGCCCGTATCGTGCTGCTCAAGGGATGCGGCGAGCAGGGCTTCGTCTTCTATACCAACTACGATAGCCGCAAGGGACGAACCCTGGAGGAGAACCCCGTCGCCTCCCTGGTCTTCTACTGGCCGGCCTTCGACCGCCAGGTGCGCGTCGAGGGGCGGGTGGAGAAGACCTCGCGGGAGGAGTCCGACGCCTACTTCCGGTCGCGTCCGCTGGGTGCGCGGATCGGTGCGTGGGCCTCCCGCCAGAGCGAAGAGATTCAGGACCGCGAGGCGCTCGAGGAGCTGGTCCGCAAGACCGGCGAGCGTTTCGGAGAGGGGCCGGTGCCCTTGCCCGACACCTGGGGCGGCTACCGGGTGGTGCCGGAAGAGATCGAGTTCTGGCAGGGGAGGCTGAACCGCCTCCACGACCGCTTCCGGTATCGGCGCCATTCCGGGGCCCGCCATTCCGAGGGCTGGCAGATCGACCGTCTGTCCCCCTAGATCGAGGAGAGAGCTGTGACAGATATCCGGTGCGATGTCGCCGTCATCGGCGGAGGTCTGGTCGGTGCGGCCACGGCCATGGCGCTGGCCGAGCGCGGGACCACCGTGACGGTGCTGGAGGCAGAGGACCGCCTGGGCGCCCACCAGAGCGGCCACAACAGCGGGGTGATCCACTCCGGCCTCTACTACAATCCCGGCTCGCTCAAGGCCCGGCTCTGCGTGGAAGGCGCGCGGGCGCTCTATCAGCTCTGCGAGGAGGAGGGAATCGCGCACGAGCGCTGCGGCAAGCTGGTGATAGCGACCGAGCAGGAGGAACTGCCCCGTCTCGACGAGCTGGAGCGGCGCGGCCACGACAACGGGCTGACCGGCCTGCGGCGCCTGCGGGCCGAGGAGATCGCGGAGGTCGAGCCGCACGCCAAGGGCATCGCGGCCCTCCATCTGCCGTCGACGGGCATCGTGGACTACAAGGGAGTGGTCCAGGCCTACGGCCGGCGCATCCAGGCGAAGGGCGGCCAGGTGCTGACCGGCACGCGGGTGACCGGGGTGCGGACGAACGGCTCCGGCCTCGTCGTAGAGACCACGCGCGGGGCGGTATCCGCCAGGCGGCTGGTCAACTGCGCCGGCCTGCAGTCGGACCGGGTGGCGCGCCTCTGTGGGGCGCAACCGGATGTGCGGATCGTCCCCTTCCGGGGCGAGTACTACGAGCTCGTGCCGGAGAAGCGGGATCTGGTCCGCGGCCTCATCTACCCGGTGCCCGACCCGCGCTTTCCGTTCCTGGGGGTCCACCTGACGAAGATGATCAAGGGCGGGGTGGAGGCGGGTCCGAACGCGGTGCTGGCCCTGAAGCGCGAGGGCTACCGCTGGACCGACGTCTCGCTCCGGGACACCCTGGAAGTTGCGGGCTGGCCGGGCACCTGGGTGCTGGCGGCCCGCTTCTGGAAGATCGGCGCCTACGAGGTCTGGCGCTCCCTGATGAAGTCCGCCTTTGTTCGCGACCTCCAGCGCCTCGTCCCGGCCATCCGCTCCGAGGATGTCTACCGGGCGGGCGCCGGCGTCCGCGCCCAGGCCCTGGAGCGCAGCGGCGCGCTGGTGGACGACTTCCGGATCGTGGAATCGCCCAACGCGGTCCACGTCCTCAACGCTCCCTCCCCGGGAGCGACTGCCTCCATCGCCATCGGCCGCCAGATCGCCGAGATGTCGACTCCCCGGTAACCGCCGTAACTGCGGTGCGTTTCCCCCGCTAGGCGCACCTCTTCCTTCTTCCCCCAAAGGGGAAAGACCCGGGCGGACGGCCCCGCGCCGCCCGGGTCGGATCTAGTTTTCAAAGAACGTCCATTTCCCCTCAGGAAATCTTCCATTTCCCTCGCGAGGGGGACCGTCTCCCTCGCTGCTGAATGTTTTCCCCCGGCCAGGGAGGCCGCTCCCCCCGTCGCTTTTCCTCTTCCCCTCGCCGTTTTTGCATCTTACCCGGCTGGGGGAATGCGGAAGGCCGGGAGGGAAAGATTCCAACTCTCCAGGGAAAACAAGAGAGATACAGCGGCATCAACCCAGATCGCAGGGCGAATCTAGCAGAATCGAACCGAATCAAGAAGAGTAGGAAGATGAAATTGGGATCTAGACAGACGAATCCGAGATGTCTATACTCCCGCTCCAGTCGCAGTAAAGGAACTCAGTTGGCCGGAATGATTCCATATAGGAGCATTCCTTCTGAAGCGAAAGGAGGCTTGCATTGCCGTCCGAATGAAGCTGGACGGAAGCAGAAGCTGTCAGTTGTACCAAGCCCCGGTCCGTTGGGATGGACCGGAAACCAACGAGAGACTTTCATTTAGGAAGGAGACATGACCATGCCGAACAACTCGTCGTTTGCGGATTTTGTCAACGCTTGGGATCGCCTGCTGACGGCGGTCGAAAACAACGAGGGGGGTCTGCCGGATCTGCAGACCTACCAGGTGCCGCTGGAGAGCGTCGTCCAGGAGCTTCGCACGCTGG
>JANOCF010000408.1:0-1980 GCA_031412055.1 Holophagales bacterium
CGATCCCGGCTAAAGCGAAGCCGACAAAGTCTGAAGACGTTCCCCTTTCCTGGAGAGAGGACGGGGGTTCCTTCCCCCGGGGAGGGGGCGGGTTGGCTTCCGGGAGAGATCAGGAGGGGGGCGCTGAAGCTACCGGGCGACGCCTTGGCGGGCGGCAGAGATCCGGTGAGGATGCCGCGAGACCGGGAAGGCTGCCGAAGGAGGAGGAGAGGCTTCCCGAGCACGCGGAGCCGCTGCCGGAACATCAGGAAGGGTTCCCGGTGCACCCGGAAGCACTGCCGGACGGCCGGGAGAGGCTTGCGCAGCTTCCGGAGCGGCCGCCGGAGGTTGGGAAGGTCTCCCGGACGAGCCGGAGCCGCTCCCGGACATCGGGGAGCGGCTGCCGCAAGGCTGGGAGAGGCTTCCGGAAGCTCTGGAGCGGCCTCCGGAAGTCCGGGAGAGGCTGCCGCAAGGCTGGGAGAGGCCTCCGGATGACGGGGAACGGTTTCCGAAGGCGCGGAGCGAGCACCGGAAGACGCGGAGAGGCTTCCGCAAGGCCCGAAGCGGCTGCCGGAAGGCTCGGCAGGAGCTCCGGAAGGTGGCCAAGAGACTCCAGAAGGCGGAGAGCGGAGGGCAGAAGAGCCGGTGAGGCCCCCTGGCATCGGGTTTGCCATAGAAGAGAGTTCATGGAAAACCTTCCTTCTCCCCACCTGACACACCCGGGTCTCCTCATCGCCATCGGCGGCGCCGAAGACAAGACCCGGGAGCGCGTGATCCTGCGCTACTTCCTGGAAGCCGCCGGTGGGCCGGACGCCAACATCGTGGTCCTGGCCACGGCCTCCGAGGTCCCGGAGACCGGCGAACGCTACGCCGAGCTGTTCTTCTCTCTGCGGGCCGAGACCGTGGAGGTCCTGAAGATCGAAAACCGCGAGGACGCCGTCTCCGCGAGCCAGGACCACCTCGACCTCCTGGAGTACGCCACGGGCGTCTTCATCACCGGCGGCAGCCAGCTCAAGTTCTCCTCCGCCCTGGGCGGGACGCCGCTCGCCGACGCCATCCGCAGGCGCAACCTGGAGGGCATGGTGGTGGCGGGCACCAGCGCGGGCGCGAGCCTGCTCTCGGAGCACATGATCGCCCTGGGCGACAGCGGGTCCTCCCCGCGCCGCCGGCTGGTCCACCTGGCCAAGGGGCTGGGCCTCGCTCCCAACCTCATCATCGACCAGCACTTCCGCCGCCGCGACCGCCTGGGCCGGCTGCTCACGGCGCTCTCCTACAATCCCGAGCCCCTGGCCCTCGGCATCGACGAGGACACGGCCGCCATCATCGAGGCCGGCGGCATTCTCAATGTCCTGGGCGCGGGCGGAGTGACCGTCATCGACGCCTCGGGCATGCGCTACACCGACAGCTACGCGGTCCAGCGCGGCCAGCCCCTGGCCATGATGGGTCTCAAGCTCGACTTCCTGACCACCGGCTGCCGCTACGACCTGCGCCGCCGCGTGGGTGTTCCGCCCCAGTCCGCCGTGCGCATCGATCCCCTCATGGAGCCCATCATGGAAGAGGAACCGGTCGAGCGGGCGGTGCCGGCGGGCCGGCAGGACGGCGAGTAGGCACAGCGCTTGCTAAGCCATCTCAGCCCATGAGTCTGAGGCGATAACTCCAGGAACAGGTAATTGAAAGGCCTCACCGTATGGAAATCCTCGAGACCAGGGTTTATCGCGGCCCCAATCTCTATGCTCTCTGGCCCATGATCCGCTTTACGGTGGACCTGGGCGAGCTGGAAGACTACCCGACCGTCAAGCTTCCCGGCTTTGCCGACAGGCTCCTGGAGCTCATTCCTTCCCTGTCGGAGCACACCTGCGGGCTCGGCGTGCCCGGCGGCTTCGTGATGCGGATGAAGGAAGACGAGGGCACCTGGCTCGGACACGTCATGGAGCACATCGCCATCGAGCTCCAGGTCCTGGCGGGCACCCCGGTCAACTTCGGCAAGACGCGCGGCGACAG
>JANOCF010000409.1:0-1700 GCA_031412055.1 Holophagales bacterium
CTTCGGCAGGGTCGCGGGGTCGTATCCGGCCGGCGCGGTGTAGGGCAGCGGGACGGTCCCGCCTGACGCGGTCCGGATCTCGCTCTTCGGAGGCGTGTCGGCGTCGCTCCACGTCCGGACCCAGTCCCCGGTCGAGGCCACCACGGCGGCGTGGCTGCCCGGCTCGGAGGTCAGCGTCTCCCAGGAATCGCGAGCAAGCCCCACCCTGAAGACCTGCCGGTCCGCGGGTCCCAACCCTTCCGTGCGGAAGGCGGTGACGATCGCGCTGTCGCCCACCACGCCGTCCAGCGACGCGACGGCCCAGCCCTCGGGGGTCACCGGCCGGACGAGCTTGCCCTGCGCGTCGTGCAGGTAGAGCCGCCGCCAGCCGCTCCGCTCGGAGCCCCAGAGGAAGCGGCCGTCGTCGAGGAAGCGGAAGTCCATGCCCAGGTTGATCCAGGTGGGCCACGACTCGGTGAGCAGGGTCGAGCAGGAGCCGTCGGCCGCGCCGCAGCGCAGGAGATCGAGGCGGGTCTGGTCGCGGTTGAGACGCTGGATCGCCACCGAGTCTCCCGAGGGATTCCAGGCTACGCGGGCCAGGTAGGAGTCGTCGTCTCCGGTCTGCATCCAAGAGGTCTCTCCGCCCGCTGCGTCGATCACGCCGAGCCGGACCTTGGGGAGCTTGTCTCCCGGCTTGGGGTACTTCTGCCAGCGGACGGTCGGCTCGCGGGGGATCTCGTCGTTCAGCGGATGAGCGGGGACGTCGCGCTCGTCAAAGCGGTAGTAGACGATGCGCCGGCTGTCCGGGCTCCACCAGAAGCCGGTGGCCTCCCGGTCCCAGATCTCCTCCCAGTAGACCCAGTCCGTGATGCCGTTCAGGAAGACGTTCTCCTCGCCGTCCTTGGTGAGAGCCGTCTCGCGGCCGGTCGCCAGGTCGAGGACGTGGAGATCGAAGGCGCGGACGAAGGCGACGCGGGAGCCGTCCGGCGAGAAGGCGGGCTCCTGCTCGTCCTCGTCCGTGCGGGTGAGCCGGCGGAGCTTCCTCTCGGTCAAGGGATAGAGGTACAGATCGCCGTTCGCGAGGAGCAGCAGGGCGTCCCCCTTGGGAGACCACTGGAACTCTTCGAGCTCAAGCTCCTCGGTATCTGCGCCATCTGCCTTGAGGTCCGACAGGCGGAGCAGGACCTCGCTCTTGCCCGTGCCGGGGTCGAGCGACTGGAGGACCTCCTCCTCGTCCTCGCCCCAGAGATAGGCGAGACGCCGGCCGTCCTTGGACCATGCCATGTCCCGCGGCTGCTGCCCGGACGAGTCGGACGCGAAGATCGCGTCGTCGGTCAGACGGGCAGGCGGATTCGCGGCGAGCAGCGGACCCGAGGCGAGACAGCAGGCGAGCAGAGCGGCTGAAAGGGAGCGCATGGCGGGGGAGTCTATCTCCCCTTGCAACCTTTTTCGCGAGGGGGTCGTAGTGGGACACGACGACGAAAGAAGGGGAGATCGAGCCATGAACCGACATGTTTCCAAAATCTGGCTGGCCGCGGTGCTCGCGATGCTCGCGGCGATCGTGTGCATCCCGGCAGTCCCGGCGGCTGCCCAGTCCACCCAGACCCGGGCGATACGCCAGGCGTTCCCGGTACGGGGCACGGACGAGCTGCGTCTCGCCAACCTCGCGGGCCGGATCGAGCTGGTCCGGGGCCGGGGCAACCAGCTCGTGGTGGATGCGA
>JANOCF010000410.1:0-2533 GCA_031412055.1 Holophagales bacterium
ATCCGGCCGATCCACAGCCCAATTCGCGCAACACCGCCAAAGAAGACAGACCTGGACGCAAGCGCTGAGTCTACGAGCATCCTTCCTTTTCCGTATTTGTCGGTCCTTCACTCTCTCATCGAGCAAGGCCGGATCTTGGAAGCCCGCAATCTTTTTAGCGTAGCGGAGAGCTACATACCGCAGGACTCGAAGATCCGAGAGGCTCTGGCTCCTCCCCGGGTGAAGACAAGCACTCGGAGAGGGGTCGACCGCTCTGCAGAATTCCGATGGCTGGATTCAAACAGCGTCAGATTCCGAGGTAAGTGGGTGGCCCTTCTGGAAGGGAGCCTTGTCGCCTCTGCCGACACCCTGAAAGAACTCCTCGTTCAGATCAGCGAGCTGAAGGTTGACGGCAAACCTCTGGTCCATCATGTTGATTGATCAATGCTCAAGCTGAAAGACGAAAGCTTTACTACCGGACTGTCTCGCTTTCACGATCAAGCCCCAGGTGCCCCGGAAGCTACGGCGAAAATCTTCGTCCAGGTCGAATTCAGCGGCATAGGGATACCACTGCTAGCTCAGCTTGACACGGGAGCAGCCTACTCCACGCTCGAAACTGAGCTTGCCGAGGCTTTGAATGTTCTCGATGGAGATGGGCAAGCAGCCACTCTCGACACTCGCCTCGGGAAGGTCAACGGACGGCTGGAGCGCGTCCCTATCACGCTATTGGCCGACGAGGGCCAATCGCTGGAGATCGAGGCCAGCTTCTTCGTGTCCCGACAATGGTCAGGCAAGACGTTTCTAGGCTACACGGGGCTCCTGGACCAGATACGCATTGCCCTGGATCCTCCCTCCAACCTCTTCTACTTTGGCCAGACGAGCTGACCCGGCTCCAATTCAGGGCGCTCAAACGCCTCTCCCGATAGAATCCCCCCATGGCCACCGAGACTCCGCCCGCGCCGACCATCGAGAAGACTGAACAAGAGACCCGCGAGACCTCCTCCGGCATCCCCGTGCCCCGGTTCTACCAGCCGGAGGACTTGGCCGGAATCCCCTACGACGAGAAGGTCGGGGATCCCGGGAACTACCCCTACACCCGCGGGCTCTACTCCGAGATGTACCGGCGCCGCCACTGGACCATGCGCCAGTACGCCGGCTATGCCAGCGCCGAGGAGTCCAACCGCCGCTACCGCTATCTCCTCGCCCAAGGCACGACCGGACTCTCCGTGGCCTTCGACCTCCCCACGCAGATCGGCTACGACTCGGACCATGCCCTGGCCCGGGGCGAGGTCGGCCGCGTTGGCGTGGCCATCTCCTCGATCGACGACATGCGCCGCCTCTTCGCCAGCATTCCCCTCGACAAGGTCACCACTTCGATGACCATCAACGCCACCGCGTCCATCCTTCTCGCCCTCTATCTGGTGGTGGCCGAGGAGCAGGGCGTCTCGTGGGAGAAGGTGGGCGGCACGGTCCAGAACGACATCCTCAAGGAGTACGCGGCCCGCGGCACCTACATCTATCCGCCCAAGCCGTCGCTCAAGCTGGTCACGGACGTCATCGCGTTCTGCGCCGAGCGGGTGCCCAAGTGGAACACCATCTCGATCTCGGGCTACCACATGCGGGAGGCCGGGAGCACCGCGGTCCAGGAGGTGGCGTTCACGCTCGCCCACGGCCTGGCCTACGTCGAAGCGGCCCTCGCGCGGGGATTGGACATCGACGAGTTCGCGCCCCGGCTGTCCTTCTTCTTCAACGCGCACAACAACTTCCTGGAGGAGGTGGCCAAGTTCCGCGCCGCCCGCCGCCTCTGGGCCGAGCTGCTCAAGGAACGCTTCGCTCCCAAGGACCCGCGCTCGCTGTGGCTCCGGTTCCACACCCAGACCGCGGGCTCGACCCTGACCGCCCAACAGCCCCAGAACAACGTCGTGCGGGTGACGATCCAGGCTCTCGCGGCGGTCTGCGGCGGCACGCAGTCGCTCCACACCAACTCGCTGGACGAGGCGCTGGGCCTTCCCACCGAGGAGGCGGCCCGCCTGGCGCTCCGCACGCAGCAGGTCATCGCCCACGAGAGCGGCGTCACCGACGTGGCCGATCCCCTGGGCGGCTCCTACGTGATCGAGGCGTGGACCGAGGAGATCGTGCAGCGGTCCCGGGACTACATCCGCCGCCTGGAGGAGATGGGAGGCGCTCTCGCCGGCCTGGAGCAGGGTTTCCAGCAGCGGGAGATCGCGGACGCCGCCTACCAGCATCAACTCGCCGTGGAGGAGGGGAAGCAGAAGGTGGTGGGCGTCAACGCCTTTGCCGCAAAAGGGGAGCTGCCGACCGAGCTGCTGAAGATCGACCCGGCCTCCGAGCGTGAGCAGGTGGAGCGCCTGCAGGCACTACGCGCCCGGCGCGATGCCGGCCGGGCGGAGTCAACCCTGAAAGCCCTGGAGACCGCGGCCGGAGAAGACCTGAACCTGATGCCGCCGATCCTGGACTGCGTCCGCGCCGAGGTCACGCTCGGCGAGATCGCGGACGCCCTGCGGAGGGTTTACGGGGAGTTCCGGGAGGCGAG
>JANOCF010000411.1:0-6281 GCA_031412055.1 Holophagales bacterium
CAGCGCCAGGCGACCAAGGACGCGGGCAAGGTCGCCGGCCTGGAAGTGCTGCGCATCCTCAACGAGCCCACGGCCGCGGCCCTGGCCTACGGCCTGGAGAACGTCGACCAGGGGGCCAACATCGCCGTCTACGACCTCGGCGGCGGCACCTTCGACGTCTCGGTCCTTCAGCTCTCCCAGGGGATCTTCGAGGTGCGCTCCACCGCGGGCGACACGTTCCTCGGCGGCGAGGACTTCGACCAGCGCGTCATGGACTGGCTGATCGTCGAGTTCCAGACCGAGACCGGGATCGACCTGCGCGCCGACCGCATGGCCCTGCAGCGCCTCAAGGAGGCCGCCGAGCGCGCCAAGTGCGAGCTGTCGAGCTCCGACTCGACGCAGATCAACCTGCCGTTCATCTCCGCCGACCGCACCGGCCCGCGCCATCTTGCGCGCACGCTCAACCGCGGACATTTCGAGGATCTCGTGCGCGAGCTGGTGGAGCGCACCGAGGGTCCGTGCCAGGACGCTTTGAAGCAGGCCGGACTGCGCGCCGACCAGATCAACGAGGTCCTCCTGGTGGGAGGCCAGACGCGCACCCCCATGGTCATGGCGACCGTGGAGCGCATCTTCGGCCGCAAGCCGAACCGGGAGATCAATCCCGACGAGGTCGTCGCCATGGGCGCGGCCGTCCAGGGCGGTATCCTTCGCGGCGACATCAAGGACCTCGTGCTCCTCGACGTGACCCCGCTGTCGCTGGGGGTCGAGACGCAGGGCGGCCTGTTCACCCGGCTGATCGACCGCAACTCGACCATCCCCACCAAGAACACCCAGGTTTTCACGACAGTGGTGGACAACCAGGACATCGTCGAGATCCACGCGCTTCAGGGCGAGCGGCAGATCGCGGCCGAGAACAAGTCGCTGGGACGGTTCGAACTGGTGGGCATTCCGCCCGCTCCCCGTGGTGTGCCGCAGGTGGAGGTGACGTTCGCCATCGACTCCAACGGCATCGTCAACGTCTCGGCGCGGGACATGGCCACGAACCAGACGCAGAGCATCCAGATCTCTCCGGCGGGCGGTCTCTCCGAGGAAGAGGTCAAGAAGCTGGTGGACGAGGCGAGCGCGCAGTCGACGACCGACCTCCAGAAACGGGAGGTCCAGCAGATCAAGAACCGGCTGGAAGGGCTGATCTACAGCAACGAGCGCGTGTACGAGCAGTTCAAGGACATGATCAACGAGGCGGAATCGAAGAAGATCCATGAAACGTTGCTCAAGGCGCGGGTGGCCCTCAACGAGGACAAGCGCGCCGATCTGGAGGCCGCCATCTTTGATCTGAACGGAATCTCGCGCACGCTGTCGGACGTGATGCTCACCAGGGCCGGCGGCTCCGACAAGAAGGGTTGAGAATGGCGAAACGGGACTACTACGAAATCATGGGCGTCGAGCGGAACGCCGGGCAGCAGGACCTCAAGTCGGCCTACCGCAAGCTGGCGCAGAAGTATCACCCCGACCGCAACCCGGGGGACAAGGAAGCGGAGGAGAAGTTCAAGGAGGCGGCCGAGGCCTACGCGGTGCTCTCGGACCCGGACAAGCGTGCGCGCTACGACCGCTTCGGGCACCAGGGCCTGAGCGGCGCGGGCGGCTTCGGCGCCGGCGGGATCGATCCCACGATCTTCGCCGACTTCTCGGACATCCTCGGCGACTTCTTCGGCCTGGGCGGCGGGCGCGGCGGCCGGGGCGGCCCCTCAGGCATGACCCGCGGCTCCGACCTGCGCTACGACCTGACGCTGACCTTCGAGGAGGCGGCCTTCGGCACGGAGACCATGCTGCGCATCCCGCGGCTGGAGACCTGCGGCGAGTGCAAGGGCTCGGGCAGCGAGGGAGGCGGGGCGCCCGCGGCCTGCACGGGCTGCGGCGGCCGTGGCCAGGTGCGCTTCACACAGGGCTTCTTCACGGTGGCCCGCACCTGTCCGCAGTGCCACGGCGAGGGCCGGGTGATCTCCGACCCCTGCAAGGAGTGCGGCGGCGAGGGCCGGGTGGAGGAGGAGCGCTCGCTGTCGGTGAAGATTCCGGCCGGCGTGGACACCGGCGCGCGTCTGCGCCTGGTGGGCGAGGGCGAGCACGGCCGCCGCGGCGGTCCGGCGGGCGATCTCTACGTGGTCGTGCAGGTCCGTCCGCACGCGAAGTTCCGGCGCGAAGGCTCGACGGTGATGGCCAAGCTCGCGGTCAGCTTCCCGCAGGCGGCTCTCGGCACCACGGTCGAGGTCGACACCCTGCACGGCAAGGCGCCGCTGGACATCCCGCCGGGCACGGCGCACGGCCGCGACTTCCGCCTGCGCCACCAGGGCATCGAGCGCCTGGACGGCGGCGGCAAGGGCGATCACGTGGTGACGGTCGAGATCGAGGTGCCGCATCCGCGCGACCTGTCCGAAGAGGAGGTTCAGCTCCTCCGGCGCCTGGCAGAGATCCGCGGCGTGGCGGTCAAGGAGGAGCGCGGGGTGCTGGGGCGGGTCAAGAATCTGTTCGGGTAGGGATATCCTCCCCGCGATGCCCTACCTCCGCCACGTCTACCTCCTCCCGCCCGACCTCGAGGAGACCGTGCTGGTCGACCTCTGGTCGGCCGGCACGCTCGGCGTGCAGTCGACCGCCGGACCGGATGGCGAGGTCCGCCTGGAGGCGTGGTTTCCGGAAGATTCCGAGCCGGACATGCCTGAGCGGCCGGGAGTCCGCCTGGCGCTGCGCGACGCCATCCCCGATTCCGACTGGCTGGCAGGCTACCGCGAAAAGGCCCTGCCCTTTGCCGTGGGCAAAACCCTCTTCGTGGACCCCCGCGAGCCGGAAGAGGCGATTCCCGAAGTCCCCGAAGGTCGCCGGCTCCTGCGGCTGCCTGCCCGTACCGCCTTTGGCATCGGCAGCCACGAGTCCACCAGCCTGGCGGTCGATCTGCTGGAGGCCGCCGACATCCGCGGCAAGCGGGTCCTGGATGTGGGCACCGGCACCGGCATCCTGGCCTTTGCCTCCCTGCTTCTGGGCGCTTCCGAGGTCGTTGCCTTCGACATCGATCCGGCCTCTCCCTTCAACGCGCTCGTCAACCGGCACCTGAACGGGCTCTACCCCCGCCTGTTCGTGGGCACTTCGGCCGCGATCCGGCCGGCTCCCTCCGATATCTCCTTTGATCTGGAGCTGATCAACATCATCCCCGAAGAGATCGGGCCGGAGATGCCGGGGTTGGTGCGCAGGCTCCGGTCCGGCGGCGAGGCCATCCTTTCGGGAATCCTGGCCGAGCGTGGCACCGAGGTGCTGGACTCCGTCGCGTCCCTGGGCCTCGTCGAGCGCGAGCGCCGCGAGGCCGGGGAGTGGGTCGCCTTCCGGGTGGGCCTGGAGAACTAAGGATGGAGATGATCACCCTCCTCGCCGGTCCCGGCGAGTACGAAGCGGGCGAGGTCAAGGTAGAAGGGGACGTCTACCGCCACCTGTTCCGAGCCCGGCGGGTTCCCGTGGGCGCCACCGTCCGGGTGGTGGACGGCGAGGGCCAAGCCCGCTGGGGCGAGGTCGTGCGGGTGGACCGCAACTCGGCCCAGGTCGCGTTGCGCGACCCTGCCCCCACCCACGAGCCGGCGTTCCGGCTCGACCTGCTCGTCCCGACGTTCCGTCCCGAGCGGGCCTCCTGGCTGGTGGAGAAGGCGACCGAGTTCGGCGTCTCCGCCATCCGCTTCCTCAACAGCACCCGGGCGCCCCGCACCTTCGGCGACGGCGCCATCGCGCGCCTGCAACGGGTGGCCGTATCCGCGGTGGAGCAGTGCCACCGCTCCCGGCTGCCCGGGATCAGCGGACCCCATTCCTGGGGAGAGATCGCGTCGCTCAGTTCGGAGTCCGAGGGGCGATGGTTCCTCGACACCCGCGGCAACCCGGGCGACTGGGGACCGCTGGGCCACAGCGGCTCCCTGCTCGTCGGTCCCGAAGGCGGGCTGACGCCCGAGGAGCGGAACGGCCTGCTGGAGGACGGTTGGCGCCCGGTCGGCCTGGGACCGCGTATCCTGCGTATCGAGTCCGCAGCCCTGGTGGGAGCCGCGATGCTCCTGCTGGGGCGCGAAGAGTCTTTTGTCAAAAATTGACCTGCCGCCGGGTTCGGGCTAGCATCGGCAGACAGAATAGCTCCGAGGAGGGTAGTCCCTTGTCCAACGTCTTCGACGGCGTCCGCTGGATCTGGATGAACGGCCGGCTTGTTGAGTTCGAAAAGGCCACCGTTCACGTAATGACCCACGGCCTGCATTACGGGTCCGGGGTGTTCGAAGGTATCCGCTGCTACAACACCCGCCGCGGTCCGGCGGTCCTGCGTCTCCCGGAGCACCTCCGCCGCCTGGAGCTGTCGGGCAAGATCTACCGCATGGCCTTCCCGTGGTCGCAGGCCGAACTCACCCAGGCGGTCCTGGAGACGATCCGCGCCAACGGGTTCGAGTCGTGCTACATCCGCCCGCTGGTCTACCGCGGCTTCGGCACCATGGGGGTCAACCCTCTGCGCTCGCCCGTGGAGGCGGTGATCGCCGCCTGGCCCTGGGGCAAGTACCTGGGCGACGCGGCCGAGCAGGGGGTGGACGTCTGCATCTCCTCCTGGCGCCGGCCGTCCACGGAGGCGCTGCCTTCTGTGGCCAAGGCTACGGGCAACTACCTCAACTCCCAGCTCATCAAGATGGAGGCGCTCGCCAACGGCTTCGTCGAGGGCATCGCCCTGGACTCGAACAGCTACGTCAGCGAGGGCTCGGGAGAAAACCTTTTCATGGTCCGCGACGGCGTGCTGGTGACGCCGCCCCTGGCCGCTTCGCTGCTCCACGGGATCACCCGCGACACGGTGGTCACCCTGGCGGGCGAGCTCGGCATCAAGGTGCGCGAGGAGATGATCTCCCGCGGCCAGCTCTACACCTGCGACGAGCTGTTCCTGACCGGTACGGCCGCCGAGATCACGCCGGTGCGCTCGGTCGACCGCTACACGGTCGGCGCGGGCTGTCCGGGCGATGTCACCCGCGCAATCCTGAATGCCTTCAACAAGGTCATCACCGGCGAGGCCGAGGACCGGCACGGCTGGCTCACCCCGGTCGGTTCGGAAACCTCTGAGCCTGTTCTCAGCACCGAAACGGCCCGGACGTCCGCCTGAAGCTGAAGTGGATGGAGTAGCAAGATGAATATCAACGACCTCCTGAAGATCGCGGTCGAGCGCAAGGCTTCCGACCTTCACCTCAAGGTGGGCAGCCACCCGATCATCCGCGTCGACGGCGAGCTGACGGTGATGCCGGAGTTCAAGAAGCTCATGCAGGAGGACACCATCGCGATGGCGTTCTCCATCATGAACGCCCGGCAGAAGCAGCGCTTCAAGGAGGAGTTCGAGCTCGACATCGCCTACTCCGTTCCGGGGCTGGGGCGCTTCCGCTGCAACGTGTTCCAGCAGCGGGGCGTGGTCGGCCTGGTGCTGCGCGTCATCCCGGCGCGCATCCAGACCGTGCGCGAGCTGATGCTGCCGCCGGTGCTGGAGCGCATCTGCGAGGAGCGCCGCGGCCTGATCCTCTGCACGGGCACCACCGGCTCGGGCAAGTCGACCACGCTCGCCGCGCTGATCGATTACATCAACAGCAGCCGCAGCGAGCACATCCTGACCGTCGAGGATCCGATCGAGTTCATCCACCGCGACAAGAAGTCGATCCTCAACCAGCGCGAGGTGGACGTGGACACGCGCCAGTTCGCCTCCGCGCTGCGCGCCGCCCTCCGCCAGGATCCCGACGTGATCCTCGTCGGCGAAATGAGAGACTACGAGACCAACGAGACGGCGCTGCTCGCGGCCGAGACGGGCCACCTCGTGTTCTCGACGCTGCACACCCTGGACGCGACGGAGACGATCAACCGCATCATCTCGGTGTTCCCGCCGCACCATCAGAAGCAGATCCGCATCCAGCTCGCGCAGGTGCTCAAGGCGGTGGTCTCTCTGCGCCTGGTTCCGCGCGCGGACGGCGTCGGCCGGGTGCCCGCGGCGGAGGTCCTGATCTCGACCGCGTACATCCGCGAGTGCATCGAGAACAAGGACAAGACCAAGTACATCCGTGAGCAGATCTCGCTCGGCACCAGCCAGTACGGCATGCAGACGTTCGACCAGTCGCTTTACCAGCTGTACAAGAGCGGACTGATCACACTGGACGAGGCGCTCAAGCGGGCGACCAACCCCGACGAGTTCCGCCTCAAGATCCAGGGCGTGCAGTTCACGGCCGACATCTCGCGCGAGCAGATGGAGGACTCGCTGCACCTGCAGGGCGAGG
>JANOCF010000412.1:0-9853 GCA_031412055.1 Holophagales bacterium
GGCAGGGGAGGCCGTGCAGGCGGACGCACAGCTCGGGCAGCCGCCAGGACGTCCCCTCCGTCCAGCCCGCGATGCGCACCTCGCCGTGCTCGATGTCCAGAGCAGGCACGATCTTACCGGGGTGCTGGAGGGTCAGGGCGCGGAAGCCCTCGATGTCCCGGGCCACCATGGAGCCCACGACCACCCGGTCGCAACCCGCTTCCAGGGCCCGGAGGATCGCGTCGTGGTCGCGAAGCCCGCCGCCGAGCTGCACCGAGATGTCCCTCCTTGCCGCGATCTGCTCGACCAGCTCCCGCTGCGGCGGATCGCCAAAGGTGGCATCCAGGTCGACCACATGGACGCGCTGCACGCCGGCCCGCACGTAGCGGTCGAGGACGACTAGAGGATCGTCGCCATAGACGGTCGCCCGCGCGTCGTCCCCCTGGCGGAGGCGGACGGCCTGGCCGTGCCGCAGGTCAATCGCGGGCAGGAATTCCATCAGCAGTCTCCAGGTACAAGCGCAGAAAATTGCGCAGCAGGCGCAGACCGGCCTCGCCGCTGCGCTCCGGGTGAAACTGGGTGCCCATCACCCGGCCGCGCCCGGCCACCGCCGGAAAGGCGCGCCCATGGGTGCAGCGGGCCAGGCAGAGCTCGTCCGGCACCCCTTCGGGCGCGTAGCTATGGACGAAGTAGACGTACCGGCCATCGAGCCCTTCGAGCAGCGGATGGCCGGCCACATCGTGGAGGCGGTTCCAGCCGATGTGAGGCACGGGCACGCCGGCAGGCAGGCGGGTGACCCGGCCGGTCAGGAGCCCCAGCCCGTCCACGCTCTCGAACTCCTCACCCGACTCGAAGAAGAGCTGGAAGCCCACGCAGATGCCCAGGAGCCAGGCCCCGGAGTCCAGGGCTTCGTGCAGGGCCGCTTCCATCTCCCCGCGCAGCGCCTCCCGGGGAGGAGCGAAGGCTCCGACTCCGGGCAGCACCAGGCACCGGCTCTCGGCCACGCGAGCGGGATCGAGAGTGATCTCCGGCTGCGCGCCCAGGCTCTCCAGGGCCCGCACGAGGTTGCCCAGATTGCCGACCCCGGCATCGATGACGGTGACAGGTTTCATGCCGAGAGGGTCCCCTTGGTGCTCGGCACGTCCGTCGAGCCCGGCCGGACGGCCACCGCGCCCCGCAGGGCCAGGGCCGCCGCCTTGAACGCGGCCTCGGCGGCGTGATGGCCGTTGCGGGCCGAGAGCACGTCGAGATGAAGGGTCAGCCGCCCGCGATCCGCCACGGCCTGGAAGAAGTCGGCGACCAGCGTCAACGGGAAGTCGGCGGTCACCCACCCCGACGCGATCTCCCGGGGAGCGTTCCACGAGAAGCTGCCGCGTCCGGAGAGATCGACAACGGCCCGCGCCAGCGCCTCGTCGAGAGGCGCATAGGCATGGGCAAAGCGGACGATCCCGCGCCGGTCTCCCAGCGCCGAAGCCAGCGCCTCTCCCAGGGCGATGCCCACGTCCTCGACCGTGTGATGGAGGTCCACGTGCGTATCCCCATCCGCTACCAGCTCCAGCCCGAGCCCGCCATGGGTCGCGAAAGCCTCCAGCATGTGGGCGAAGAAGCCGTTGGGGACCTCGATGCGGCGGGGTCCGCCGTCGAGTGAGAGGGCGAGGCGGATGGTGGTCTCCTTGGTCGAGCGGTCTACCTGGCCGGCCCGGCCCTCACCCCCCCGGCCCCCCTCTCCCGGTCCCCCCGAGTCCCCCTCCCCGGGCGAGGGGGGAGAAAGACTCTCTCGCTCCACCAGCATCTCCTCCAACTCACCTTCCTCTTCTATAAGTCTCCCCCTCTCCCGGGGCGGGGGACTCGGGAGGGGCGGGAGAGGGGGCCGGGGGGTGAGGGTCCGCCGCAGCGGCTCCGTGTTGAGCTTCGTCTCCGCCACCGGAACCCCCTCGCGGATCTCTTCCAGCGCGAGATTCGTCTCCCGCAGGGCCATCCCGCTCCCCACCGAGATCCGCAGGCAGTTGGCGAGCCCGGGATAGTGGCCGACGTCGCGGATGCGGATGCCCCGCGCGGCCAGCCCGTCCCGGACCCGTAGCGCCTTGTCCGCGGTGGCGCAGCGGATCAGGAGGAAGTTGGCCTCCGAGGGGAGCACCTCGAAGCCCTCCTCGGTGAGCATGCGGGACCACTGCGCCCGGCGGGCGACGATGACCCGGACGCGCCGCTTCGCCTCTTCCTCCTCCGCCAGCACCGCCCGTCCGGCCAGCACCGCCGCGTGGCCGAGGTTGTAGGGAAGCTTGACCTTGATCAGCTCCGACACCAGGCCCGGACGTGCCATCAGGTAGCCGAGACGCATGCCCGCCAGCGACCAGGCCTTGGAGAAGGTCCGGAACAGGAGGAGATGGGGGTACCTTCCCAGGAGCGGCCGATAGTCGAAGCGGCAGAACTCGCCGTACGCGTTGTCCAGGAGCAGCGGCCCTTCGAGGCGCTCCAGCAGGGCCGCGACCCACTCCGGCGGCAGGGCGTCGCCGGTCGGGTTGTTCGGCGTGCAGAGGATCACCGGCCGCCTGGGGTTGCGCTCCACCTCGGCCTCCAGCTCGTCCATGAAGAGCGCGGGCCGCGCCAGATCCGAACGCATCAGGAAGCGCGGGACGCCGCCCGCCCGCAGCACGAACATGCGGTAAAGGCCGAAGCTCGGCTCGACCCCGAGGACCTCGGTGCCCGGTGATACCAGGGCTTCCAGGGCCGTGGACAGCAGCTCGTTGGAGCCGTTGCCGACGAGGATCCCCTCCCAGGGCCAGCCGTGGAGACGGCCGAGATCTCGGCGCAGGGCGTCGCCGTGGAAGTCCGGGTAGCGCGCCCAGTCGGCGTTGAGCAGCCCCTCGGTGACGGCGAGCTTGATCCTGCGCGGCAGATCCCAGGGGACCTCGTTCTGGTCGAGCTTGTGCCGGCAGGGGTCGAGGTCCAGGTGATACGCCGAAAGCCGGCGCAGCTCGGGACGGACCAGCGACACGGGATCGATGGGGCGGATCATGAACACTCCCCTTCAGGTTGGAGGATCCTGGACGAGCGCGGGTGGGCGGCGGCTCCCTCTCCCGCAACGCGGGGGAGGGCAGGGGAGGGGGTCCGCCTCATCCCAACCTCCTGCGGGCCGAAGCCGCGTGCGCGGGCAGCCCTTCGGCATCGGCCAGGGTGGCCGCCGCCGCCGCCCGTCGCGATGCCGCGGCCTGGGTGAAACGGACCGTGTGGCTCCGGCGCAGGAAATCCTCCACCCCCAGCGCCGACGCGAAGCGGGCGCTTCCACAGGTGGGCAGCACGTGGCTGGGACCCGCGATGTAGTCCCCGAACACCTCGGGCGTCGAAGCGCCCAGGAAGATCGCACCCGCCGCGTACACCCGGCCGGAGATCAGCTCCGCCTGCGGCCCGACGAGCTGCAGATGCTCGGGCGCAATGCGGTCCACCAGCGCCACGGCCTCGTCCAGCGAGCCCACGACCAGGGCCGCTCCGAAGCGCTCCAGCGACGCCCGCGCCGTCGCGGCCGTGGAGAGCTGCCGGAGCTGGATCGCCACCTCCCGCGACACCGCCCTGGCCAGCTTCGCGTCCGGGGTGATGAGCACCGCCGCAGCCAGCGGATCGTGCTCGGCCTGGGCCAGGAGATCGGCGGCGATCAGCCCCGGATCGGCATCCCCATCCGCAACGATCACCACCTCGCTCGGACCCGCGATGCCGTCGATCGCCACGTCCCCCGCCACCAGCTTCTTGGCCGCCGTCACCCAGGCGTTGCCGGGTCCGACGATCTTGTCCACGCGGCGGATCGTCTCCGTGCCGTAGGCCAGCGCCGCCACCGCGTGCGCGCCGCCCATCCCCCAGACCTCGGTCACCCCGAGACGCTCCAGGGCATAACGGAGCGCCGCGTTCGCACGGTACGAGCCGGGCGGCGTGGCCACCGCGATCTCGGTCACTCCGGCAAGCCTGGCGGGCACGACCGTCATCACCACCGTCGAGGGGTAGGCCGCCCGTCCGCCCGGGATGTAGATTCCGACCCGCCGCAGCGGCTGGATGCGCTCCTCCAGCACCGCGCCGTCCTCGTCCTCCAGGCGGTAGCCGGTCCGCACCTGCGGCTGGTGGAAGCGCTCGACGGCGAAGATGGCCTGCTCCAGCGCTTCGGCGAAGCCGACGGGCAGGGCCTCCGAAGACACCTCTCCATTCAGAGCAAGCTCTGCGACCGATCCAGCGATGGACCCCGCAACGGGGCCGTCGAGCTTGCGCGCGAAGCCCAGGAGGGCGCGGTCCCCTTTGCGGCGCACCTTATCCACGATCTTTCCCGCCCGGCGCAACGTCTTCTCGTCCAGGATCCCCTCTCCCCGGCCGATCAGCCGCTCGACGGCGCGCCGCCCGGCCCGGGAGTCCGCTTTCACGACGGCAAGAACGCTCACGACACCACCTCCGCCGCTTCCATGCGGCTGATCCAGTCGTTCAGCAGCGCTCGGTGGCGCTGGAACGACGCCCGGTTCACCACCAGGCACGCCGACACCTCGGCCACCGTCTCGATCTCCACCAGCCCGTTCTCCGCCAGCGTGCGCCCGGTCTGCACGATGTCCAGCGCCAGGTCCGCGAGATGGAGCAGCGGCGCCAGCTCGATCGAGCCCGACAGCTTCACGATCTCCGCGCCCCAGGGACGGTCCGCCACGATGCGGCGCGCCGTGTTCGGGTACTTGGTCGCCAGCCGCGCCTGCCCTCCCGGAGGTGGCAGGGCCGCGGCCGAGCGGCCGATCAGCGACATCCGCGAGCGCCCCTCCCGCAGCCGCACCGGCACCAGCAGATCTCCATCCACCTCCCCGAGGACATCGCTGCCCACGATGCCGCAGTCGGCAACGCCGTGCTCCACGTACACCGGCAGATCCCAATCCTTGAGAGAGAGGATCTCGACCCCTTCGGCGAGACGCGTGCGCAGGCTGCGCCCCTTCGGGTCCAACCCCTCCAGGGGGATGCCGGCCGCGCGGAAGGCGGCGAGGGCCGGCTCCAGGTTCCGCCCCTTGGGCAGGGCCAGACGGATCACCTCGCCACCCCTGCCTGCAGCAGGCGGTCGACGCTGACGGAGAACCCCACCGCGGGCACCTCGGCCCCGAGGGCGCTGAACATCCGGTCGTAGCGCCCGCCTCCCCCTACCGGCACGGC
This sequence comes from Holophagales bacterium, assembly GCA_031412055.1. GTDB lineage: Bacteria > Acidobacteriota > Thermoanaerobaculia > Multivoradales > UBA5704 > DATMER01. The sequence continues at coordinate 5,140 of JANOCF010000412.1, forward strand.
CGAGGGGCCGGCAAAGGCGCGGAAGACGAGCCCGTCATAGTAGGAGCGGTCGCCCTGGCCGTGGCCCGCAAACTCGGCGAGGTCTACGAAGAGACTCACCGCAGGGAACAGCGACGCGAGCTCGTCGCGCAGTGCCAGGAGACCGCGCAGGCGCTCCGCCGCCGCCTCTCCGAGATCCTCGGGACGCTCGGGCAGGCCGGTCTCGACCACGGCGAGAAGACGCGCGCAGGAGCGCCGCACCTCGCCCCGCTCGCGCCGTGCCAAGGCCGCGAACAGCGCCTCGGGATCATCCGTGCTCGCTTCGCGAACCAGCCGGTCGAGCGCGCCCGCCAGCCCGAGAACGACCTGAACCGGCTGGTCCGCCCCGGCTCCGCTCGCCGCCAGCGACTCCAGGAACAGCCGCAGCACCTCCCGCTCCCCCAGCTCCCCGGGCAAGCCCAGAAGCTCGGCGCCGAGCTGGTAGAACTCGCGCTGCCGGCCGGCCCGCTCCTCCTCATAGCGAATCACATCGCCGCGGTAGAAGACGCGCAGCGGCAGGGTCATCGAGCCGATGCGGGGAGCCAGCAGCCGGGCGAGCATCGGAGTGAAGTCGGCCCGCAGGGCGAGCTGCTCGCCGTCGCGGTCGATGAAGCGGTAGAGCTCACCCCGGCTGGCGGGCGTGAGCAGCGACTCGTAGGGCTCCAGGTAGTCGAGGATGGGCAGGATCGCCTCCGAATAGCCGGCCGACATCACCCGCGCCACCATCCTCTCCTCCAGCTCGCGACGCCGCCTGGCGCTCTCGAAGAGCAGCGCGGCGACGCCGGTGGGCAGGGCGGCGGAGACCTTCATGCCGTCTCCGTCATCTGCGGGAGCCCCGCCACCCGCCGGGCCAGCGCCCGGGGGAGATCCTGGCCGGTCATCATCCGGAACTGTCCGACCGCCTGCCCCACGAGCACCTCGCGGCCGTCCACCGTCACCGCGCCGCGGACCGCGGCCTCGCGCAGCAGACGCGTGGGCTCCGCGCCGTAGACCATGTCGATCACCACCGCGCCCGGGCGCAGGGAGTCCACCGGGAACGGCAGCCCCTCCCCGTCCTGACGGCCCAGGGAGGTGGCGTTGATCAGGATGTCGAATTGAGAAGGATCGAAGTCGGCGAGCGGTACGAAGGGGAGCCCGAGGAGAGTCGAGGCCTGAATCCCTCGCTCGGCGCCCCGGTTGACCAGCGTGACCGCGGCCCCGGCTCTCTGCAGACCGGCGGCCGCCGACCGACCGGCCCCTCCCGTGCCCACCACCGCGGCCGTCCGGCCCTCGATGGCGATCCCGCGCTCCCGCAGCGGCAGGACCACGCCGTCCGGGTCGGTGGCCTCGGCCTCCCAGACACCGGAGTTCCAGACCAGCGTGTTGGCGGCTCCGATCAAGCCCGCGCGCGGGCTCTCGGCGCCGGCCACGGCGAGCGCGGCCTCTTTATAAGGAGAGGTCACGGACAGTCCGCGGATCGGCAGTCCGATCTCCTCCAGGACACCCGACTCGACCACCTCCAGCCAGAACTCGCCGAACGACTCGGTGTGGAACGGCAGGTACAGGGCAGGAATCCCCACCTCCCGGTAGGCGGAGTTGTGGATGCGCGGCGAGAGGGAGTGCGAGACGGGGTTGCCGACGATGCCGAACAGGGCCGAGACCGGAGGGAGGGCGGGAAGGCCGTAATCCTCCACCAGGCGTTGGATCGTGGGCTGGCCCGGCGCGCCGGGCACCTCGCCAAGGGCGCCGTAGACGACCGGGGCTCCCAGCCGGGGAGCGACCAGGCGCGTCCAGACGCCGACGACCCCCGAGCAGAAGGCGATGACGTCGCGCCGCTCCAGCCCCTTCAGGAAGAGGAGCACCGCCAGCTCTTCGCCCGGCTGGGTGGCGGCGGGGACCAGCTTGTAGAGGACCGCCTCGACCCGGGTCATGCGGTCGAAACAGGACTGGAGACCGGCGAGCGGCGTGACCGGGCCGTGCCAGGAGATCACGCGGCGTTCCGCGGGGACGGCCTTGAGGATCTCGGGCAGGAGATCCCGGGCCAGCTCCAGATCGATGAGGTCGTAGCGGGAGGCGGCATCGAGGAGCCGGCGCTTGCGGCGCTCCGGCGAGATTTCGATGGCGCCGCCTTCGGCCCGGCTGCGCAAGGTGTAGAGAAGGCGCTTGCCGGGCCAGGCCTTGCGCAAGGCCGCGGGATCGAGATCGCCGACGAGGTCGGCGCGCACTTCCAGCCAGGCAACGCCTTGGAGCACAGGCTCCGATAGAGCCTCCGGTGGCGTCGTAAGAGTGGCGACCAGCGTGGCTGGTGTCGATGGCGCGGATGGCGCGGTCGGCGCGAATGCGTCCAAACGAAAACCTCCTTCCGGGACCCGAAAGGAGGAGGCTGCGAAGGGTGCTGGCTGTCTCGTCCCGGGCCGGTGGTGCCGGGACGTGCGTCCCGGCTCAGCTCACGGCATGATGATGGGCGCGGACCCGCCAGGCGCCGGAAATCCCGGCGGCAGAAACGAAACGGCGGTCGGTCTTCATGCTCATCATCGTCTACCCGCAGGCCCGGGGATTACAACAGGCGGTGCAAGGCCTGTCAAGTGAGAGCGACATGTCTCTTTTCGTCTTTAACATGCACCCTTTCGTATGCGGCTTCCTGTTCGAAGCCGGTGCAGGCGCAGGATGGACGACAGGCATTCCCTATTTATAAAGAATATGCGAAGATCAAAGTGGAGGCTGTCACATCATGCTTTCGCCCTCTCCGCAGGTCACCGGCAATCGTGAGAAGTGGGAGCGCGGCTACAAGGCCCCGGATCACGCGCTCGCGTTCCTCAAGGAGCGCCACCAGACCCGAACCTGGCTCACCGTCCTCACGGCCCTGGGCGATCACGTTGCGATCCTCGCCCTGGCCGCCGCCGTCTGCTGGGCGTATACCCGCGTCCATCCGGCCAGCGCTCTCCTCCTGTATCCGCTGGCTCTGACTGGCATCGTCCGATGTCAGCGCGGGCTGGAGAACCTGGTCCACGAGGGCTCGCACTTCAACTGGTCCCGCTCCAACCACCGTCTCAACGACCTCCTGTGCAACCTGCTGGCGGCCGTGCCCGTGTTCAGCGACGTGCGGTGCTATCGCCCGGGGCACAAGCTCCACCACTTCTCCTTCGGCACGGATGAGGACGCCGACCTCGAGCGCTACCAGATCCTGGACATCGAGGGGCTGGACCGGCGCCGGGTGGTCCCCTTCATCCTCGGCATCGCGCAGCGGATCGTGACCTACGTCATCGGCTGGTGGCGTGTCATCCGCACCCGTCCGGGGGTGCTCGCGCTATCTCTGCTGTGGCATGGGGCGCTCCTGATCCTCCCCGCCGCCCTCGGGCTGGGAGTGGTGACGGCGGTCTGGCTCTGGCTGGCCTCCTGGATGGTGCCGTTCCTCGTGGTGCTGCCCTGGCAGCGTTTCATCGCGGAGGCGGCGAAGCATCAGTACAAGGGACAGGAGACGGTCTTCGATGCGACCATCAGCAACGTCGGCTTCCTGCACGGGCTGCTGCTGCACCCGCACAACGACGGGTACCACCTTCTGCATCACCTCTTCCCGGGGATTCCGCACCACCAGCTCAAGCGGGCGCATCTCGGCCTCGCGAAGCTGGACCCCGCGGGCTATGGCGAGGCACTGCGCGTGCGCACCCACGTGCTGGAGGACCCGGAGCCGTCGCGCCAGGTCCGGGCGGGCCAGGCCGGGGCCGTGACCACCAAAGCGGTTGAGAAGGGGCTCGCCTCGGCATAACCTTCAGGGCATGAGCGTCGACATCCGCATTGAGATCGAGCCGGCGATCCTGGGACGGTTCCCGGATTGCCGGGTGGGTGGATTCCTGGTCCGCGGGCTCCGGTCCGCGGCGGAGCGGGTCCGCCTGGAGCCCGCCGACTCCCTGGCTTCGTCGCTGGCGGACCAGGCAATCACCGCCGAGAAGCTGGGGGAGGAGCCGCGCGTGCAGGAGTGGCGCAAGGCCATCAAGCAGTGCGGCCTCAAGCCCTCGGACTACAAGAGCAGCCCCGAGCAGCTCGCCCGCCGCCTGCTCAAGGGGACGTGGATCAGCACTCCCCTGCCCGTCGTGAACCTCTACTCGGCCGTGTCGGCCCGCCATCTGGCCCCGCTGGGAGCCTACGACCTGGAGCGCCTGCCCGTGCCCGCTGTCACCCTGCGGGAGGCCAGGGAGACCGACACCTTCGCGCCGCTCGGGGGCCGGCCCGAGGACATGCCGCTGCGTCCGCAGGTGGCGGTCTACGCGTCGGGGACCGAGGTGATCTGCTGGGCGTTCAACCACCGCGACTCGTCGGCGACCTGCCTCGTGCCGGAGACGGACACGGCGCTCTTCGCAGGCGAGGCCGTCGCGGGTCTGCAGCTCGCCTCGCTGGACGCGGCCCTCGCCGAGCTGGCGCGGGAGCTCCGCGACGCCGGCGCCACGGTCGGTCCCGCGCAGTACGCGGACGCGAAGTCTCCTTCCGTCTCTCTCCAGCTTTCCTGAACGATTCCCGAAGCCGGGGCCGCCTCTGCCCCAATGAGGGCAGCCGTTCCCCCAATGGGGGCAGCCGCTGCCCTCACCAGGGGGAGCGTTGCCCAAGCGGGGGCAGCGCATTTCCCGGCTTGGGCAGCCGTTGCCCAAGCGAGGGCAGTCATTGCCCTCATTGGGGGGAGCGCTGCCCCCATCAGGGGGAGCGTTGCCCAAGCCGGGGCAGC
>JANOCF010000413.1:0-1876 GCA_031412055.1 Holophagales bacterium
GCCGAGTACCCGGATCTCTGCCGGGTCTAGCTTTCTGGGGATACGGGTCGAGCTCAAGAGTTCTCCTTCGAGGAGGGATTGTAACCCCGAGCGAGCGAGACCCTTGCTTTTTTCCTCCATGGATGCCAAGATGGCGGAAAGATTGGCGCACAGATTGGACTCGGTTTCGAAGACATTGCCTGCCTGATTTCCTGCCCGCAGCACACCCAAGCCATACCCGTATTTCCAGATAGTGCTGAAGGACAAGAACCGGACATGGACAGCGCCACGACCACGTCCGACGGGAACAGACAGGAGCTGAGGGAGTTTCTTTGATTTATTTCTTGTCCCTCTGTGAGGGGCGGAGGATGTCGCGGTGACGCGGCATATCAACAACTTGTTTCAAGGAGCAGACGAGTATGGCTGAAGAAGGTGTCGTCAAGTGGTTCAATGACGCGAAGGGCTATGGGTTCATCGTGCGGCAGGAGGGGCCGGATGTTTTTGTCCATCACGCCTCCATCATCGCCGAGGGGTTCCGTACCCTCGCCGAGGGAGACAAGGTGACCTTTGAGGTCATCGAAGGACCCAAGGGTCTCCAGGCGAAGAACGTCGTAAAGATCGCCTGAGCCGTTTCCGGCTACTAGCGTCCGCGCCCCATCGGGACCTTTCCCGGTGGGGCGTTGTCGATTTGGGACGCTTGATTCAGGCCGCTTTACCGGAAGCGCGAGCGGAACTGCTGGTAGTTCTGGGTGTCGTTGGTCAGCGACGCTTTGCGCGGCAACTGCGCGGCCGCGGCCTGCACGATGCGAATCCGCTCCTCGGTCAGCGGATGGCTTGAGAAGAACTGCTCGACCTTGCCCGGCTTGCGCTGGCGCATGTCCAGCATCTCCTCGAAGAAGTTCACCATCCCGTTCGGGTCGTACCCGGCCCGGTAGACATACTGCACACCCAGCTGGTCCGCTTCGCGCTCGGCGCCGCGGGAGTAGTTGGTGATCACGCCCGTGCCCACGAGCTGGGCCAGGATCTGCTTGCCCTGGCTCGGGTTGCGCCCCAGGAGCAGGCTCGCCACCATGCCGTAGCCGTAGGACCGCGTCATCAGCTCGGTGCCGTGCCGGGAGGCGCCGTGGCCGATCTCATGAGCGAGCACGCCCGCCAGCTCGGAGAGGCTGTCCGCCTCGGCGATCAGGCCCGAGTTGACGTAGACCAGGCCGCCCGGCAGGTTGAAGGCGTTGAGCGAGGGGTCCTGCACGATGCCGAAGTCCCAGCGCCGGTTGCCCAGCGGAGTCTGGGAGGCGATCCGCCGCCCCACGATGTTCAGGTACGACACGGCGCTGGAATCGTTGACGACCCGCATCTCGCTCGCCACCTGGCCGCGGAGCTGGTCGCGCATCCCCCACTCCTGGTCCAGAGAGACCAGGTTGAAGCCGCCGGCGGCACCCACCGTGCTGGCGCTTCCGATCAGGACGATCATCAAAACGGCCATGGCGGCCGCGAAAGGGCTCGGTCGGAAAGTTCGCGGGTTCATGATCAGTTCCTCCTCTAGGGTTCCGCTTGAGGAGCCAGTGCTCCAGTCTCCCCTATCTAAGGCAAGGCACATGCCAGCCGGGAAGACTGGATAACCTGTTTGTTTGCAGAGATGTTTGCCGACGGAACGGCGAGCGGTGTCCCCTACTGGGGACGGGGCGTGCTTGCGGTAACCGCCCCGGGATGGATCTCGGTAGGCAGCTCGATGATCACGTCGCCCGGGCGGACCATGCCCAGGTCTTCGCGGGCCCGGCGCTCCAGGGTGCCGGGGTCGGTGCGCAGGCGATCGATGCGCCCGCGCAGCTCGTCGATGCGCTCCTGGGTCTCCTCGATCCGGGTCTCCAGGAGCTGCTCGCGCTCCTGGGCCTTGGCG
>JANOCF010000414.1:0-2504 GCA_031412055.1 Holophagales bacterium
GTCCCTGGCCCTTCTCGACTTCGACCGCCACACCCAGCGACAGCGGCCCCGCCACGTCGTCCGGGCCGCGCTTCACATCGGCGAGAGCCGCGAGGTCGGTCTCGCCCCAGCCGTCGCCGGAGGTGCGCATCAGCTCCGAGGCCGTGCCCGAGCTCCCCTCGCGGCGCACGGAGCGGGCCACCGAGACCAGCACCGGGAGACCCGACTGGGAGAGCGCGTTGGTCACCGGGTGATCGCCGTACTCGTTGGAGAACAGCGTCGCGGCGGTGAAGCCCGGGATGGTCCGGGCCGGGTCGATCACGATGTCGTTGCCCAGGCGGACGCCGAACCGGGTGAGCCAGCCTTCGAAGCCGGTGGGAGTGAGGCCCGTGCCTTCCGCCTGGCCGAGGATCGGATCGAGCATGGCCAGCACGCGGCCGCCGCCGTTCAAGTACGCGGCGAGGGCGTCCAGCTCCGGCCGCAGGAAGGGGCTCTTGGGACCGGCGACGACCACCAGGTCGGTCCCCGGCGGGATGGCCGACTGGCCCAGCGCCGCCCACTCTTCGACGTCGAAGTTGTCGGCGCCCAGGATCTCCTGGATGCCGGTCAGCCCTTCCACTCCCTGGTCGTCCAGGGAGCGCTCGCCGTGGCCGGTGGTGAAGATCACCTTGGGCTTGCGCCCCTCGCCGAGCTGCAGGATGGCGCCGGTGAAAAGCTGCTCGCCCTTGAAGCCGGCCACGGTCGGAGCCTGGCCGAGCTGCATGCCCGAGAAGTCCATCTCGGCGAGGTCGTTGCTGGCGATGACCCGCTTGTCCTTGCCGCTCGCCACCACCACGCCGTAGCCCGCGATCTGGTGCTGCTGGATGAGGCGCTCCGCCTCGAGCCGGTTCCTCTGCGGGTCGACGTAGCGCACCGCCACCCGCTGCGAGGCCGCGTCGTACTGCGACAGGATCTCCTGCACCGGCTGGTAGAGCTCGTCGTTGGGCGGCAGGAAGACCACGAACTCGACGTCCCGCTTCAGCCCCTCGACGACGTTTTTCGACTTCTCCGACAGGGTGTAGAGGCGGCTCGACGTCCAGTCGAAGCGCTTGTGGTACTTGCCGCCGAAGTAGTTGACGATGACGAGCAGGGCCGCCACCAGGAGGACCCCTGCCGACAGGGTCCCGGTCCGTATGAGCCAGCTCCGGTTCACGTTCGCCATGTCGTCATCTCCACTTCTTGTCTTCCAGCGCCCGGCTGGCCAGGAACAGGAAGAACAGGGTCGCGGACACGTAGAACACCAGCCGCCGGGTGTCCACGATGCCGCGCGAGAACTCGTCGATGTGGTCGCCCAGGCTGAGGTAGGAGAAGACCTGCTTCGCGGTCTCGCCGGCGAAGATGTCGGTGAACCAGCCCAGGAGGAAGAGCAGGAAGAGCAGCGCGGCGGTGATCATGGCGGCCACGAGCTGGCTGCTGGTCGTGGCCGAGGCGAAGATGCCCACGGCCAGGAACAGGGCGCCGATCAGCAGGATGCCCAGGTAGCCGGCGGCCACCGGACCCCAGTCGATCTCGCCGAAGTAGTCGACGAGGGCCGCGTAGACCACGGTCGGCAGCCAGAGCGAGGCGAAGAAAGTGAGCGCGGCCAGGTACTTGCCGGCGATCACCTGCCCCTCGGTCACCGGCGCGGTCATCAGGACCTCGATCGAGCCGCTGCGCAGCTCCTCGGAGACCAGGCGCATGGTCAGCACCACGCCCAGGATGAGCAGCATCAGGGTGGTGCTGCCGAAGAAATAGGTCATCGGCGGACCGGCCGGCGCCTGCGGATCGCTGAGGATCGACGCCAGGTTGCCGAAGACGATGCCGTTGACGATCAGGAAGAAGAACAGCACCACGTAGGCGAGCGGCGACACGAAGTAGCCGCGCAGCTCGCGAAGGTAAGTTGCCCAGACCGCGCTCATGCCGTCACCTCCGCTTGTTGGGGATCAACCGCAGCGGCGGCCGCAGCCGTATCGTGGGTGGTCAGGCGGACGAAGACGTCCTCCAGCGTGGCCCGCTCGCGGGAGAGCTCGAGGAGGACCCAGCCCTGCTCGACCGCGGCGCGGAAGACTTCCTCCCGCGGATCGGTCCCGGGCTGGCTTTCGAGGACAAACGTGCCGTCTCCCCCTGGCCGGACACCCAGCACGCCGCCGATCCGGCCCAGGACCTCGGCCGCTCCGGCCGGCGCGTCCTTAAGCCCGACCCGCAGGCCGGGGTTGCCGACCCAGCTCTCCCGCAGACCCTGCGGAGTGCCCTCGGCCACGATGCGGCCGCGGTCGATGATCATCACCCGGCTGCACAGCAGCTCCACCTCGGGGAGGATGTGGGTCGAGAGCAGCAGCGTGCGCTCGCGTCCGAGCTCGCGGATCAGCTCGCGGATGGCGATGATCTGCTTGGGATCGAGACCGACCGTGGGCTCGTCGAGCACCAGCACCCGGGGGCCGTGGAGGATGGCCGTGGCGAGCCCGACGCGCTGGCGGTAGCCCTTGGAGAGCGTGCCGAGGATCTGC
>JANOCF010000415.1:0-4510 GCA_031412055.1 Holophagales bacterium
TCCGGTCCCTCCACCTCATCCGGATCGGCGGTCAGCTCGAGCTCGACCATCCCGGAATCTCCGGGAAGCAGCTCCGGGTCGCCGAGGAGGACCCTCGCCCCAGAGTCCGAAAGCATCCAGGCGAGTCTTTCGGCTGGGTACGACGGATCGAGCGGCACGTAGGCCCCGCCGGCTTTCAGGATGCCCAGGAGGCCGACGATCAGGGCCGGCGAGCGCTGCGCGAGAAGCGCCACCGGGACCTCGGGGCCGACTCCGGCTGCGGCGAGCCCTCTCGCGAGGCGGGATGAGCGCCGGTCGAGCTCCGAGAAGGTGAGGTCCCCCTCCTCCGAGGAGACCGCCACGGCGTCCGGCCGGCGCCGCGCCTGCTCCACGAAGAGAGAAGTGAGGGACGCGGCGTCCCCGGCCGGGAGCCGTGCATCGGTGTCGTTCCACTCCGTCAGAAGCTGGTGGCGCTCCGGCGCGGCGAGAGAAGGAATCTCCGACAGACGCAGCGAGGGGTCCCGGAGCACGGCCGAGAGCAGCGCGTCGAACTGCCCCGCCAAGCGCTGAATCGTAGTGGCGTCGAACAGGTCCGTGCTGTAGTTGAGCTGCAGGCTGAGCCCGCCTTCGACCTCAGTGAAGAACACCTCCAGGTCGAAGCGGGTGGTCGGCATCTCGAACGCCACCTGGGAGAGGGTGAGGCCGGGTAGCTCGATGTCCCGGATGGGCGCGTTCTGGAGCGCGAACATGACCTGAAACAGCAGGTTGTGCGACGTCCGCCGCTCGGGACGCAGCTCCTCCACCAGGCGCTCAAGGGGGAGGTCCTGGTGTGCGTAGGCGTCCAGGGCCGTGCGGCGGGCGCCGGCGATCAGGTCGCGGAAGCCGGGGTCGCCGGACAGATCGCCACGCAGCACGAGGGTGTTGACGAAGAAGCCGACGAGCAGCTCGATCTCGGTACGATTGCGGTTCGCGATCGGAGTGCCGAGGATCACGTCCTCCTGCCCGGCGTAACGTCGGAGCACGGTCTGCACGGCAGCGAGCAGAACCATGAACAGAGTCGCGTCGCTGCGCCGGGCCAGGCCGGCAAGGGCGCGGGCCGTGTCCGGCCCGATGGCATGCAACCGGGTGGCGCCGCGGAAGGTCTGGGCAGCCGGGCGCGGCCGGTCGGTGGGCAGGTCCAGGGCCGGGGCGTCCGCCAGCCTCTCGCGCCAGTAGCCGAGCTGACGCTCCATCACCTCCCCCTGCAGCCACTCGCGCTGCCAGACGGCGAAGTCCGCATACTGCACCGGCAGCTCGCCGAGGGGTGACGAGGAGTAGAGGGCCGAAATCTCTTCCAGCATCACTCCCACGGACCAGCCGTCGGCGGCGATGTGGTGAACGCAGAGCAGCAGGACGTGCTCGGCGGGCTCCAGCCGCAGCAGGGCCGAGCGCAGCACCGGGCCGCGGTCGAGATCGAACGGCCGCACCGCTTCGGCTTCGGCCAGGCGCCGCGCCTCGGCGGCCCGCAGCGGCTTGGGCACAGCGGAGAGGTCGACCCGCGGCAAAGTCCACTCAGCAGGCGGCGCGATCACCTGCACGGCGCGGCCGTTCCGGTCTCCGAACGTGGTGCGAAGGGCCTCGTGGCGCCGCACCATCTCCCCGATCGCTGTCTCCAACGCCGCAGGGTCCAGCTCACCCCGGAGAGATAACGCCAGCGGCAGGTTGTAAGCAGCGGTGCCACCCGTCAGGCGGTCGAGGAACCAGAGCCTTTCCTGGGCGTAGGACAGGGGCAGGTCGCGGTCCCTGGGAAGGGGCACGATGGGCGGCGCGGACAGCCCGTGCCCGGCCGCCATTTCGGCCTCCAGGGCTGTGGCCAGCGCGGCGACGGTCGGCGCCTGGAACAGCGCCAGCACCGGCAGTTCGGCGCCAGCCGCGGCGCGCAGCCGGGAGACGACCTGGGTAGCGAGGAGCGAGTGCCCGCCTAGCGCGAAGAAGTCGGCGTGCCGGCCGACGAGAGGCAGGCCCAGGACTTCGCACCAGACCCCGGCGACCAGCTCTTCGGCGGGCGTGCGCGGAGCTGTGTCCTCTTCCTGCTTGGGAGCGGCCGGAGGGGGCAGCCGGGACCGATCGACCTTGCCGTGGGCGGTGAGCGGCATCTCCGGCAACAGGACGAAGGCGGAGGGGACCATATAGGCCGGGAGCTTCGCGGCGAGGTAATCGCGCAGCGACTCCCGGGCGAGCCCCTCGGGGACGCACCAGGCGACCAGCCGCTTGTCCCGGTCTCCGACTGCCGCCACTGCCGCCACTATCGCCTCACGCACACCGGGATGCCCTGCGAGAACCGCCTCGATCTCTCCCGGCTCTACCCGGAAGCCGCGGATCTTGACCTGGTTGTCGGTCCGACCCAGGAACTCCAGAATGCCCCCCTGGGAGGGGAGCTGCCGGACGAGGTCGCCCGTGCGGTAGAAGCGCCGGCCATCGATCTCGACGAAGCGCTCGGCGGTCAGCTCGTCACGGCGAAGATAGCCACGCGCCACACCGGGGCCGCCGATCCAAAGCTCGCCGGGCGTGCCCATCGGAATCGGCTCTCCATGACCGTCAGCCACCCGGGTCTCGACGTTGTCGAGCGGCCAGCCGATCAGGCTCCTGCCGGACGGCTCCTCCCCGGGCACAGACCAGCTCGTGCAGACGATCGTCGCCTCGGTCGGGCCGTAGAGCACGGCCACGTCGGCCGACGGGAAGACCTCCAACAGCTCGGAGGTCAGGTCCGGCGGGACCAGGTCGCCGCCGGTGAAGAGGGTGCGCAGGCCCGCGAAGCGCCCCGCTCTCGCACCTTGCGCGATCTGCCGCATCAGGCTGGGGACGGCGTGAACCCGGGTAGCGCGCTCGACTGCTCCGAGCAGGATTTCGGGCTCGAGCACCTCGTCCGATCTCAGCAGCTCGCAGGTACCGCCGGAGAGGAGCGGCGCGAGCAGCTCGAAAAGCGCGATGTCGAAGGAAAAGCGCGCCAGGTGCGGCATACGGTCGCCTGGGCCGAAGCCGAACCGGCCGATCAGGGAGTCCAGGGTGCTGGCGAGGCTGCCGTGGTCGACCATGACCGCTTTGGGGAGGCCGGTCGTGCCAGACGTGTAGATCAGGTAGGCGAGATCTCCGGCGGCCGGGGCCGGACACGCGGGAAGATCGCTCAATGGCCCCACCTCGGCCAGCAGGGTCTCCGCATCGATCACAACCTTCGGCTGCGCGTCTTCCAGCAGGGCGGCCAGACGATCCGGGGGCGAGGAGGGATCGAGGGGCACGCAGGCTCCTCCGGCCCACCAGACCGCGAGCAGGGCCGCGACCAGATCGGGCGAGCGTTCCAGGACCAGGGCGACACGATCCCCCCTTTCAACCCCCTGGCTCCGCAGGGCCTCCGCCAGCGCGGCGGATCGCCGGTCCAACTCGCCGTACGTGATCTCCTCGCCGCCGAAGACCAGGGCGGTGGCCTTCGGGGCGAGCGCCGCCCTCTCAACGAAGCGCTCGGGAACGGTCCAGCTCGGGGCGGGACGGACGGTGTCGTTCCACTCGACCAGCGACTGGTGACGCGCCGCCTCGGAAAGGACCGGCAGTCGGGAGAGGCGCACGCCAGGATCGGCCACTGCGGCCTCTCCCATGCGGAGGAACATCTCGACGAGACGGTCGGCCGTGGACGAGTCGAAGAGGTCGGCGTCGTACTCCAGCGGGCCCTCGAACCGGTCGGGGAAGTCGTAGAGGCCCAGCAGCAGGTCGTAGCGGGCGTTGCCGTCGTAGACGCCGACCGGCTCGGCCGAAAGGTCGGTCAGCCGGCTCTTGTTGTACTGGCCGTCGAGCACGAGGACCAGGGTCTGGATCAATGGCGGCCGGCTGGTGTCCCGCGTCGGCTGGAGGGCTTCGACGAGCTTGCCGAAGGGGAGGTCCTGGTGGGCGTACGCGTCCAGCGAGGTGCGGCGGACGCGCGCGAGCAGCTCGCGGAAGGTCGGGTCGCCCGAAAGGTCCACGGCGAAGGGGACCTGCGTCAGAAAGTACCCGATCAGCGGCTCGATCTCGGGCCGGTTCCGGTTGGCGTTGTTGGAGCCCAGGACGATCTTCTCCTGTCCGGAGTAGCGGTGGAGCAGCGCGTAGGACAGCGCCATCACGGCCATGAAGCTCGTGACGCCCTCGCGGCGGGCGAGCGCGTGCAGGCCCTCGGCCAGCTCGCGGCTGGTCCTCACGGTCTTCCGGCCGCCGCGCATGCGCTGGATCGGCAGGCGCGGATGGTCGGTGGGCAGCTCCAGGACGAGCGGGAAACCGTCGAGCGTCTGGCGCCAGTGGCGCACGAGGTCGTCCACGACCTCGCCGCTCAGCCACTCACGCTGCCAGACCGCGTAATCGGAGTAGTGCACCGGCAGCTCTGGCAGGCGGGACGGCCGTCCCGCCAGGCAGGCGTCGTAGAGCACGGCCAGCTCGCTCCAGACGATCTGGAAGGTGATCCAGTCGGTGACCAGGTGGTGGACGCTCAGCAGGCACAGGTGGTCCTGCTGGGCCATCCGGACAAAGG
>JANOCF010000416.1:0-3361 GCA_031412055.1 Holophagales bacterium
CGCCGCCGGCGCCCAGCTCGGTGGAGAGCATCTCGGCGAGCCCGTTCGAGAGCCATTCCGTGCCCGGAGCGCCGGAGAGGTTCTTGAAGCCGAGCACAGCGACGGAGCGGCGCGGCGTGATCCCTTCGGTCAATCGGGCGAGCCGCTCCTCCGGCGTGAGATTGCTGGCGCGCCAGGTTGTGTAGCGGTACCAGCCGACGACCAGGGCCAGGAGGAACAGGGCAGCGAGCGCGGCGAGCTGGACGCGGCGCTTCGGGGCTGGCAGGGCTGGCGATATTGCCGGGGTGGGCGGAGCAGGCTTCGTCTCTTCCGGAACATGGATGGGCCCGATCAGGGCCCGGACGACCTCGGGCGCGGTGGCGAACCGGGCCGCCGGATCTCTCTCCAGGCAGCGGAGGATGGCCTGCTCCCAGCGCGCGTCCAGGCCGGGCAGGTGGACCCTCGGCGACGCGGGCGCCTCGCGCAGCCGCCGGACCGCTACCAAAAGCGCGGTCTCGCCGGTGAAGGGAACGGTGCCCGTCAGCATCTCGTAGAGGACGATGCCCAGGGCGTAGATGTCCACCGAGGCGGTTATTTCCTTGCTCTCGACCTGCTCGGGGGCGAGGTAGGCGGGCGTGCCTACGACCCCGGCCTGGGCCGTCAGGTCCGAAGCGGCCTGAGGCTCCCCGGACTCCAGCCGGGCGAGGCCGAAGTCCGTGACCACGGCGCGGACGCTGCCCCGCGACTCGGTGAGGACCACGTTTCCCGGCTTCAGGTCGCGGTGGACCACGCCGGCCTGGTGCGCGGCATGAAGGGCTTCGGCGACCTGCCGGACGATGGGCAGGGCCTCCTCGGTGGAGAGGCGTCCGGCGCGGCGGAGCCTGTGCGCCAGCGACTCGCCTTCCAGCAGCTCCATGGTGAGGAAGATGAGGCCGTCATGGAAGGCGACGTCGAAGATCCGGCAGACGTTGGGGTGGGTGACCTTGCGCGCGAGCTGGATCTCGCGGCGGAAGCGCTCGACCGCCACCTGGTCGCGAGCCACGTCCGTGCGCACCGTCTTGAGGGCGACCCGCTCCCGCAGCTCCAGGTCCTCGGCTTCGTAGACTTCCCCCATGCCGCCTCGGGCCAGGAAACGCACGACCCGGTAGCGGGAGGCTACGAGCTGGCCCGGAGAAAGCACCGGCTGCTCGTTCGGGCGCGACGGGCCGACGGGCGGCACGCCCATTCCCGATATCCGGGGAGTCGGCGCTGTAGGAACCGGGATCCCCACCAGGGTTGGCGGGACAGTCCCGGGGACAGTCCCGGCGATCGTCACGGAGGGTTGGCTTGCCGCCTCCGCACCGGGCCGCCGCACCGCAAAGGACTTGTCGCAGGAGGAGCACCGGATCCGCACCCGCGCCGGCGTATCCGGCCCGATGGAGAAGCGCAGCCGTTGGCTGCACCCCGGGCAGGAGACGTTGAACGACGTTGTGGTGGCCGACGACTGGCTCATGCGCAACCGCTCCTTCGAGGAGACACACCGCGCCCCTCGAGGGCGCCCTCTTTTCCATGCACGCTTGAAGTTGCACCCATTTTACCCCATTGCCGCCCCGGCATCCTTCTGTCAGGATGACGCCCGCCCGAACGAGGAGCTCGAACGATGGCAAGAACCCTTCGCCTGGTCTCTGTTCTCCTGCTGGTCTTCTGCGGTCTCACATCGCCTGGAGCCGCGCAGGAAGAGAAGACGGTCCCCGTGTCGCCTGCCCGCTCCGAGGGGGATGGTCCGTACAACCGCCTGATCCTGCGGGGCCTGACCGTGATCGACGGCACCGGCGCGCCGCCCATGGGGCCGGTCGACATCATCATCGAGAAGAACCGCATCGCCGCGATCGTGCCCGTAGGCAGCCCGGGAACGCCCATCGATCCCGAGGGCCGGCCCAAGGCCGAGCCGGGCGACCGGGAGATCGATCTCGCCGGCATGTACGCCCTGCCCGGCCTGATCGACATGCACGGCCACATCGGCGGTCTGGAGCAGGGCACCACGGCCGAGTACGTCTTCAAGCTGTGGATGGGGCACGGCATCACCACCATCCGCGAGCCGGGCTCCGGCAACGGCCTGGAGTGGACGCTGCAGCACAAGGCCCGGAGCGCCCGCAACGAGATCACCGCTCCCCGGATCGAGGCCTACGTCTTCTTCGGGATGGGACGGGACAAGCCCTTCCTCACCCCGGACGAGGCCCGCAAGTGGGTCGGCGAGGTGGCCGCCAAGGGCGCGGACGGCCTCAAGTTCTTCGGCTACCGGCCGGACATCATGCAGGCCGCGATCGAAGAGGCGCGCAAGCGCGGGCTGCGCAGCACCTGCCATCACGCGCAGCTCAATGTGTCGCGGGTCAATGTCCTGACCTCCGCGCGCTGGGGCCTGACTTCGATGGAGCACTGGTACGGCCTGCCCGAAGCCCTGTTCGACGGCCGCACCGTCCAGGACTACCCCCTGGACTACAACTACTCCGACGAGTCGCACCGCTTCGGACAGGCCGGCCGGCTCTGGAAGCAGGCCGCGGCCCCCGGTTCCGAGCGCTGGAATGAGGTGATGGACGAGCTGCTCGCCCTCGACTTCACCCTCGACCCGACCCTGACCATCTACGAGGCGAGCCGCGACCTGATGCGGGCGCGCCGCGCCGAGTGGCACGACGAGTACACCCTTCCCTCCCTCTGGGACTTCTACGCTCCCAGCCGCCAGGCGCACGGCTCCTACTGGTACAACTGGACCACCGAGAACGAGGTGGACTGGCAGGCGAACTACCGCCTCTGGATGACCTTCCTCAACGAGTACAAGAACCGCGGCGGGCGCGTGACCACCGGCTCGGACAGCGGCTACATCTACAAGCTCTACGGCTTCGACTACATCCGCGAGCTCGAGCTCCTGCGCGAGGCCGGCTTTCACCCCCTGGAGGTGATCCGCGCCGCCACCCTGGACGGCGCCGAAGCCCTGGGCCTGGACAAGGAGATCGGCTCCATCGAGCCGGGCAAGCTGGCCGACCTCGTCATCGTCGAGGAGAACCCGCTGGCCGACCTCAAGGTCTTCTACGGTACGGGCACCATCCGCGTCACGCCGGACAACAAGGTCGTGCGCGTCGGCGGCGTCCGCTACACGGTCAAGGACGGCATCGTCTACGACGCGAAGAAGCTGCTGGCGGACGTGCGGCGGATGGTGAAGGAGGCCAAGGCCAAGGAGGGCCGGCAGATCGTGCAGCCGGGGATGGAGATCCCCGCCGGTCAGCCCGGAACGAGGTAGACCGAGTCCGGGTAGAGCACGTGCAGTGCGAAGATCTGAATCGGGTCGAAGATGTAGTAGAACACCTTCCAGGCCACCAGCAGCCCGATCAGCGAGATCATCGGCTGG
>JANOCF010000417.1:0-9098 GCA_031412055.1 Holophagales bacterium
CTCGCCGCGCTGGGCCGGCTGTGGGCCGCGGGCGTGTCCATGGACTGGGACGCACTGCACCGCGGCGAGCGTCCCCGGCGGGTGTCGCTGCCCTCCTACCCGTTCGGCCTGGAGGTCGGCCCCGAGGCGGGACAGCCGATCGGCGAGGAGCTGGGCGACATCGAAGGGTCGCTGGCGGTTTTCTTCCGCGAGCTCCTCGGCGTCGAGACCGTGCGGAAGACGGACAGCTTCTTCGATCTGGGCGGCCACTCGCTGCTGGGCACGCGCCTGCTCTCCCGGGTTCGCGAGGCCCTGGGTGTGGAGCTGCCGCTGCGCAAGCTGTTCGAGGCGCCGACCCTGGGCGCGCTCGCCGCCTCCGTGGAGGCTGCCCGTGGAGTGGGTGCGGACGACGGCCCGCCGGTCGCGCCGGTCCCCCGGGACGGTCTCCTGCCGCTCTCCTTCGCCCAGCAGCGGCTCTGGTTCGTGGACCAGATGGAGCCGGGCAACCCGTTCTACAACCTGCCGCTCGCCTGGAGCCTTGAAGGTCCCCTGTCCATCCCGGCCCTGGCCGGCGCGCTGACCGGGGTCGTCCGCCGCCACGAGGCGCTGCGCACGGCCTTCCCGTCCGTGGACGGCCAGCCCCACCAGGCCGTGCTCCCGGCGGTGCCGGTGACGCTGCCGGTGGTGGACCTCTCGGCCCTCCCGCAGGAGGTGCGCCATGCGGAGATCCGGCGCCTGGCCGCCGAGCACGTGGCGCGGCCGTTCCACCTGGACCGCGGACCGCTCTTCCAGGCGCTCCTCCTGAGCAGCGGCCCGGAGAGCCACGCGCTCGTCGTGGCCGTCCATCACATCGTCTTCGACCGCTGGTCCCTGGGCGTCTTTTCCCGCGAGCTGCGGGCTCTCTACGCGGGCTCGCCTCTGCCCGGGCTGGCCGTGCAGTACGCGGACTACGCGAGCTGGCTGCGCGACCGGATGAGCGGCGGACGCCTGGAGGAGCAGCTCTCCTGGTGGAAGGACCGGCTGACCGGCCTGGAGCCGCTCGACCTGCCGGGCGACCGGCCGCGGCCTCCGGTGCAATCGTTCCGCGGCGCCCGCCTGCCCGTGGAGCTGCCGGAGGAGCTGACGCCGGCCCTGCAGACCCTGGCGCGCCAGCAAGGGGCCACGCCCTTCATGGTCCTGGCCGCCGCGTACCAGGCGCTGCTCGCGCGCTGGGCCGGACGCCACGACATCGCCGTGGGCACGCCCATCGCCGGGCGCATCCGGGCCGAGCTGGAGCCGCTCGTCGGTTTCTTCATCAACACCCTGGTCCTGCGCGCCGACCTGTCGGGCGGCCCGACCTTCCGCGAGCACCTGCGGCGGGTGCGGGAGACCGTGCTGGGCGCCTACGCCCACCAGGAGATCCCGTTCGAGCGCCTGATCGAGGAGCTGCAGCCGGCGCGCGACCTGAGCCGCAACGCTCTGTTCGAGGCGGTCTTCGCGTTCCAGAACGTGCCCACCGCCGGCCTGGAGCTGCCCGGCCTGGCCGTGGCCCCGCTGGAGGTCGAGAGCCGCTCGGCCAAGACCGACCTGGCTCTCTTCCTGTGGCAGGACGGCGACCGTCTCAAGGGTTACCTGGAGTACGCCCTCGACCTGTTCGACGGACCCACGCCGGGCCGCCTCGCGAGCCAGCTCGCGCGGCTGCTCCAGGAAGCCTGCCTCGACCCCGGCCTGCCGGTCGCCGACCTCCGCCTCCTGGGCACGCACGAGGAGCAGCAGATCCTGCGCGAGTGGGGCGGCGGTCCGGCCCCTTTCCCCGGCGACCGCGGGGTGCACGAGCTGTTCTCCGCGATGGCGGCGAGCCGCCCCGAAACCGTCGCGCTGTCCTGGGATGGCGGCGAATGGACCTACGCCGAGCTGGAGCGCCGGGCCGAGGCCCTGGCGCGCCGGCTCCGCGCCCGCGGAGTCGGCCTGGAGAGCCGGGTGGCCGTGCTGGTGGAGCGCTCGCCCGAGCTGATCGCCGGCCAGCTCGCGGTGCTCAAGGCCGGGGGCGCCTACGTGCCGCTCGATCCCGGCCTGCCCGAGGAGCGGCTGCGCTTCCTCCTGTCCGACACGGGGATCGTCACCGCGGTCGCCCGGCCGGAGATGAAGGACCGCCTGGCGGCCTGGGGAGTCGAGGTGGTCGACCCGGGCTCGGAAGAGGCCGACGAGGACGTACCCGCCGGAGGTCTGCCGACGGCTGGCGCCGGCGATCTCGCCTACATCATGTTCACCTCGGGCTCGACGGGCGTGCCCAAGGGGGTGGCGGTCACCCACCGCAACATCCTGCGCCTGGTCTTCGGCCAGACCTACGCCCGAATGGGGCCGGACGAAGTGATGATCCAGCTCGCGCCGGTCTCCTTCGACGCCGCGACCTTCGAGGTCTGGGGCTGCCTGCTGCACGGCGGACGCCTGGCGATCGGGCCGGTCCAGCCGCCGACGCTGGACGAGCTGTCGGCCCTGCTGCGCCGCCACGGCGTGACCACCCTCTGGCTCACCACGGGACTCTTCAACCAGGTGGTGGACCACGCGCCCGAAGCGCTGTCGGGTCTGCGCGAGATCCTGACCGGCGGCGATCTCGCCTCGGTGCCCCACATGCGCCGGGCGCTGGAGGCGCTCAGCCCGGGGAGCCGCCTGGTCCACTTCTATGGGCCGACCGAGGTCACCACCTTCACCACCAGCCACCCCATGGAGAAAGGGGAGAGCCTGGACGGTCCGGTGCCCATCGGCCGCCCCATCGCCAACACCGAGACCTACGTCCTGGATGAAGGGCTCAAGGCGGTGCCGCAGGGCATCCCCGGCGAGCTCTACCTGGGCGGCGACGGCGTAGCGAGGGGCTACTGGAGCCGGCCGGCGCTGACCGCCGAGCGCTTCGTGCCCCATCCGTTCCCGCACAAGCCGGGCGAGCGCCTGTACCGCACCGGCGACCTGGTGCGCTGGCGCGCTGACGGCCGCCTGGAGTTCCTGGGCCGCGTCGACCGCCAGGTGAAGATCCGCGGCTTCCGCATCGAGCCCGGGGAGATCGAGAGCGTCCTGCTCCAGGTGGAGGGCGTCCAGGAGGCCGCGGTGCTGGCCAAGGCCGATCCCTCCGGGGACAAGACCCTGGTGGCGTTCGTGGTGCCGGAGCCGGGGCGATCCCTCGAAACGCGGGCGCTGCGCGAGGCCCTGGGCCATGCGCTTCCAACGTACTTCGTGCCCGGTGCGTTCGTGATCCTGCCGGAGCTGCCGCTGAGCCGTACCGGCAAGATCGATCGCCGCGAGCTGCTCCGCCTCGCAGAGACCGTGGCCGAGACGGCCATCGGCTACGTGGTGCCGCGCGGCCCCGTGGAGGAGGCGCTCGCCGGGCTGTTCGGCACCCTGCTGGGCCGCGGCCGGGTGAGCGCGGACGACGACTTCTTCGAGCTGGGCGGCCACTCCCTGCTGGCCATCCAGCTCACCGCGCGCCTCCGCGATGCCTTCGGCGTGGACCTGCCGCTGCGCGCCCTGTTCGAGGAGCCGACCCTGGCCGCCCTGGCCGCGCGCATCGAGCGGGAGCTGCCCGAGGCCGGGCCGGACGCGGACCGCATCTCCCGGCAGCCCCGGCAGGATCGGTCCTTGGAGGGCGGCGACGTCTTCCCTCTGTCCTTCCCCCAGGAGCGCCTGTGGTCGGCTTCCCGCCTGCCGGGCTCGGAGTCGCTGTTCAACGTGGCGCGCGGCTTCCGGCTCGCCGGGCCGCTGAACGAGCAGGTCCTGCAGGAGGCGCTCGCCCTGGTGGCCGGCCGGCACGAGGCACTGCGCACCACCTTCGCCCACGAGGGCGGCCGGCCGATCCAGCGCGTCTCGGCCGCGGCCGGCTTCGAGTTGGAGGTGACCGACCTCGTCTGGATGCCCGAGACGGAGCGCCGGGAGGAGGCCCTGCGGCTGGCCGTCGAGGATGCCCGCCAGCCGTTCGATCTCCAGCGCGGCCCGCTCTTCCGGGCGCGGCTGCTGCGCCTCGGCGAGGAGGAGCGCTGGCTCGTCCTCACCCTGCACCACATCGTGATCGACGGCTGGTCCATGGGCGTGCTCTACCGCGAGCTGGGCGCCGCGTTCGAGGCCCTGGGCGAGGGCCGGCTGCCCGAGCTGCCCGAGCTGCCCGTCCAGTACCCGGACTTCGCGGTCTGGCAGCGCGAGCGGCGCGGACCGGAGCTGGAAGCGCAGGTCGACTGGTGGCGGGAGCGGCTCGCGGGCGTGCCCGTGCTGGACCTGCCCGCCGACCGGCCGCGGCCGGTCGTACAGTCCGTGCGCGGCGGCGTGGCGTCGCTGCCCGTGGGTCCGGAGCTGGCCGCAGCGCTACAGGCGCTGGGCCGGCCCGAAGGCGCGAGCCTGTTCATGATTGTGCTCGCAGCCCTCCAGACCCTGCTCACCCGCTACACCGGCCGGACCGACCTGTCCGTGGGCTCACCCGTGGCCGGCCGCCTGCGGCCCGAGGTCGAGGGGCTCGTCGGATTCTTCGTCAACCTGCTGGTGTTCCGCGCCGACCTGTCCGGCGATCCCTCGTTCCGCGAGCTGCTGGCGCAGGCGCGGGAGAGCGTCCTCGACGCCTTCGCCCACCAGGAGGCTCCGTTCGAGCGGCTGGTGGAAGCGCTCCAGCCGCGCCGCAACCCAGGCCAGAACCCGCTCTTCCAGGTGCACCTGGCCGTGCAGACCACGGGCGAGGAGCGGCTGCGTCTGGCCAGCGTCGAGGCGGAGCCCCTGGAGCTGCGCGGCGCCGTAGCCCAGTGGGACGTGGCCCTGGTACTGGAGGAGCGGGAGCACGGCTTCGACCTGATCGCCAACTACAAGGCCGACCTGTTCGACCGCGCCACGATCGACCGCCTGCTCGGCCACGCGCGCAACCTCCTGGCCTCGGCCGCGGCCGATCCGGGACGCCGCATCTCGGAGCTGCGCCTGCTGGGCGAGGCCGAGGAGCGGGAGATCCTCCTGGACTGGAACCGCACGGAAAGAGAGATCCCGGGAAACCTGCCCGCGCACCGGCTGTTCGAGGCCCGCGCCGCCGAGGCGCCAGGCGCCCCGGCCCTGCTCTTCGGCGACGCCGTGGTCACCTACGGCGAGCTGGAGGCGCGGTCCAACCGCGTCGCCCGCCACCTGCGCCGGCTGGGCGTGCGCCTGGAGGACCGTGTCGGCCTCTGCCTCGACCGCGGACCCGACCTGATCGCCGCCATGCTCGCGGTGCAGAAGGCGGGCGGCGCCTACGTCGCCCTCGACCCCGCCTACCCCGCGGACCGCCTGGGCTACATCCTGGCGGACTCCGGCATCCAGGTCCTGGTCTCGTCGGGCGACTTGGCCGACGGGCTGCCGGAGCGGCCGGAGCTGACGCTGCTGCTCGACCTGGCCGAGAAGGAGATCGGGCTGGAGAGCCCGCTGGCGCTGGAAGACGGCCCGGGTCCCGACAACCTGGCCTACGTCATCTATACCTCCGGCTCCACCGGCCGGCCCAAGGGCGTGCTGCTGGCCCATCGCGGCCTGACCAACCTGGGCGGCGTGCAGCAGGGCGACTACGAGGTGACCCGCGGCTCGCGGCTGCTGCAGTTCGCTTCGGCGAGCTTCGACGCCTCGGTGTCCGAGATCTACACGGCGCTCGCGGGCGGCGCCGCCCTCTGCCTGGGCACCCGGGAGGAGCTGATGCCCGGCCCGTCGCTCACCCGCCTGCTCCGCGAGCGGGAGGTGACGGCGGCCATCCTGCCGCCCTCGGCCCTGGCGATGCTCGACCCGGCGGACGTGCCCGCGCTGCGCACCCTGGTCGTGGCGGGCGAGGCCTGCCCGCCGGAGCTCGCCCGCCGATGGTCCGGCGCGGGCCGCCGTTTCGTCAACGCCTACGGCCCGACCGAGGTCACGGTCTGCGCCACGCACGCCGACTGCAGCCCGGATCTCCCGGAGGGCGAGCGCCCGCCGATCGGCCGGCCGCTGGCCAACGCCCGCGTCTACGTGACCGATCCGATGAGCCAGACCCTGCCGGTGGGCGTGCCGGGCGAGCTGCGGGTCTCCGGCATCGGCCTGGCCCGCGGCTACCACGGCCGTCCCGATCTCACGGCCGAGCGCTTCGTGCCCGATCCGTTCGGCGCCGAGCCCGGCGGGCGCCTCTACCGCACGGGCGACCTGGTGCGCTGGCGGACGGACGGCCAGCTCGACTTCCTGGGCCGCATCGACCAGCAGGTCAAGCTGCGCGGCTTCCGCATCGAGCCGGGCGAGATCGAGGCGGCGCTGCGCGGCTATCCGCTGGTGAGCGAAGCCGCGGTGGTGCTGCGCGAGCTGCGCTCCGGCGAGATGGGCCTGGTGGCCTACGTTGTCGGGGATGTGGAGGAGCAGGAGCTGCGCGGCCATCTGCGCGACCGGCTCCCCGAGCACATGGTGCCCGCGGCGTTCGTCGCCCTGGCCGCGCTCCCCCTGAGCCCCAACGGCAAGGTGGATCGCCGCGCTCTCCCCGATCCGCGGGAAGCGGCTCCGGCGCGGGCCGAGTCGGTCCAGGCTCCCGCCACCTCGCTGGAGCGGACCGTGGCGGAGGTCTGGGCCGGGATCCTGGGCCGCGACGTGGCGGAGATCGGCCTGCACGACAACTTCTTCGACATCGGCGGCCACTCGCTGGCCCTGGTGGAGGTCTTCCAGAAGCTGGTCGAGATCCTGGGCCGCGACCTGCCGCTGATGGACCTGTTCGAGAACCCGACCGTGGCGTCGCTCGCGGCCCAGTTCGGCGGCGATTCCGCCGATCCGGCCCACGACGTGGACGACCTGGTGGAGCGGCAGCGGTCGGCCATGTCCGCCCGCCCGGCCTGGCGCATGGAAGAAGAGACCTTCGATGAGTAGCGCCCGATGAGTAGCGCCCGATGAGTAGCGCTGACGACACCCGCGGCCGCATCGCCGTCCTCGCCCTCGCCGGGAAGTTCCCGGGCGCGGAGGACCTGGACCGCTTCTGGGAGAACCTCGCCCAGGGGCGTGAAAGTATCGTCCGTCTCACCCGCGAGGAGCTGCTAGCCGAGGGCGTGCCGCCCGAGCTGGTGGACGACCCACGCTACGTTCCGGCGACCGGTGTGCTGGAGGGGCACGACCGCTTCGACGCCGCCTTCTTCGGGATGTCGCCGCGCGAAGCCGAGATCCTCGACCCGCAGCACCGGCTGTTCCTGGAGACCTGCTGGGAGGCCCTGGAGTCCGCCGGCTACAACCCGCTGCGGACCAAGGGGCTGGTGGGCGTCTACGGCGGCGCGGGCGCGGGCGTCTACCTGCGCAACAACCTGCTCACCCGCCCCGAGCTGCGGGACGGCATGGCATCGCTGACGCTGGGCAACCAGCCGGACTTCCTGAGCACGGCCGTCTCGTACCGGCTCAACCTGCGCGGCCCGAGCCTGAACGTGCAGAGCGCCTGCTCCACGGCGCTCGTGGCCGTCAGCCTGGCCTGCCAGGCGCTGGTGGATTACCAGACCGACATGGCCCTGGCCGGCGGTGTGTCCGTGGCGGTGCCGCACCGCTCGGGCTACCTCTACGTGGAGGGCGGCATCGGCTCGCCGGACGGGCATCTGCGCGCCTTCGACGCCCGGGCGGCCGGCAGCGTGCGCGGCAGCGGTGTCGGCGTGGCCGTGCTCAAGCGGCTGGAGGACGCCCTGGCCGACGGCGACCCGATCCGGGCCGTGATCCGCGGCTGGGCGCTCAACAACGACGGCGCGGGCAAGGTCGGTTTCACCGCGCCCGGTATCCGCGGCCAGGCGCAGGTGATCGCGATGGCCCAGGGCATGGCCGGGGTCGGGCCGGACGAGATCGGCCTGATCGAGGGGCACGGCAGCGGCACCCCGCTGGGCGACCCGATCGAGTTCTCCGCCCTTTCCAAAGTCTTCGCCAAGGCGAAGGGGCGCGGCTTCTGCGCCCTGGGCTCGGTCAAAACCAACGTCGGCCACTGCGACGCGGCCGCGGGCATGGCGGGCCTGTCCAAGGTGGTCCTTGCGCTGGAGCACGGACAGATCCCGCCGAGCTTGCACTTCGAGCGGCCGAACCCGCAGATCCCCCTGGAAGGCAGCGCGTTCTACGTGCCCACGGAGCTGCGCGACTGGCCGCGAAACGGCGGCCCGCGGCGCGCCGGCATCAACTCGTTCGGCATCGGCGGCACCAACGTCCACGTGGTCCTGGAGGAGGCTCCGCCACGCCCCGCAACGTCGGCAGCCTCGAAGACAGCCCGCTCGCGGCAGCTCCTGGTGCTCTCGGCCAAGACGCCCGAGGCGCTGGACCGTGCCACGGCGAGGCTGGCGGCGAGCCTGCGCGATCAATCGGACATTGCCGACGCGGCCTACACCCTGCAGGTCGGCCGCGAGCCCTTCGCCTGCCGCCGCGCCCTGGTCTGCCGCGACGCCGAAGAGGCCGCCGCGATCCTGAAAGGGACCGGCACCCGCGCAGCGCTCTCCGGCCGCGCCGAGGGCGCCCCGCCGGAGGTGGCTTTCCTCTTCCCGGGCCTGGGCGACCAGTACCCGGGCATGGCCCGCGGCCTGTACCGCGACGAGCCCGCGTTCCGCGCCGAGGTCGACCGCTGCTGCGAGATCCTCCTTCCCCACCTGGGCAAGGACCTGCGCGACGTCCTCTATCCGGGCTGGCGCGAAGGGCTGCCGGCCGAAGACGAATCGGGGGCTACCGCGTCCAAGGGGCTGAATCTCCGCGCCCTGCTGGGCCGGGGCTCCAAGAACGCAGACGAGGGCGCCGGTCCGCTGGCCGACACGGTGGTGGCGCAGCCCGCGCTCTTCGTCGTCGAGTACGCGCTGGCGAAACTCTGGATGTCCTGGGGTCTGCGCCCGTCCGCTTTGATCGGCTATAGCCTGGGCGAGTACGTTGCGGCCTGCCTGGCCGGCGTCTTCTCCCTGGACGACGCGCTGCGCCTGGTGGCGCTGCGGGCGAAGCTCCTCTCCGCACTGCCGGCCGGGTCCATGCTCGCCGTGCCGCTGGCCGAGGACGAGGTTGCGCGCCGGTTTCTCAGCGGGCGCACCGGCCTCTCGCTGTCGGCGGTCAACGGCCCCACCATGTGCGTCGTCGGCGGCGAGCCCGAAGCGGTCTCGGCCTTGGAAGCGGAGCTGACGGCGGAGGAGATCCCCTGCCGCAGGCTGGAGACCACC
>JANOCF010000418.1:0-2207 GCA_031412055.1 Holophagales bacterium
CCTTTTGGTCCTTTGTCCTTTCTACTTCGCCTGACCTTGTCCCTGATTCTGATTCTCTTCCGGGGTCCACTTCCGCGCGGGGGCCTTGACGACCATTCCGCTGCGCAGGCAGCGGGTGCAGACACGGATGCGGCGGACGCCGCCCTCGACCACCGCGCGGACGCGCTGGAGGTTCGGCTCCCAGGTGCGCGAGGTCACGTTGTGCGCGTGGCTGATGTTGCGGCCGAACACCGTCGACTTGCCGCAGAGCTCGCATTGCTTCGCCATGGTTATCTCTCCTGATCCTCTCCTGGATCTCTTCCTGAATCTCTGAGTCCGAGCCCCGAAGGGCACGACAAGATAACAGAGACCACCCTCTTCCGCAATCCCGGGCTGTGACCCTTCTCTGGGCGCAGTTCCGAAAAAGTCGGTAAAACTCGGTACTTGCGTTCTTATTAGAGCGGGTGTACAGTTCCCTCACTGGTTCATATAGCCATAGATACATGTCCGGCTTGACAGCGGTGTCTTATTGCTGCTAGGTTGCAGCGAAGCTTTAAGTATCCGTTAGTAAGTAGCCTTGAAAGCTGGACTTTTAAGGGGGCTCGAACGCCGTGCTCTTCTCTCGGTCTAAGAAGGGTGTCGTAGGTCTGGACATTGGCAGCTCCGCCGTAAAGCTCATTGAGCTGAAGGAGCGCAAGGGGGGGGAGTTCACCCTGCAGCGCTTGGGAGTAGAGCCTTTGTCGCCTGAAGCGATCGTGGACGGTTCGATCATGGACTCGTCGCTGGTGGTGGATGCGATCCACCGCCTCAACGACCAGACCAAGGTCAAGAACACCAACTACGCCACATCGCTTTCCGGTCACTCGGTGATCATCAAGAAGATCCAGCTTCCGTCCATGCCCCAGGAGGAGCTGGCGGAGTCGATCCAGTGGGAGGCGGAGCAGTACATCCCCTTCGACATCAACGACGTCCGCCTCGACTACGTGGTCCTCAACGAGGGCGAGCCCGGCCGGGACAACATGGATGTCCTGCTGGTGGCCGTGAAGCGGGACAAGGTCAACGACTACGTGTCGGTGATCAGCCAGACGGGCAAGACCCCTTCCATCGTGGACGTGGATGCCTTCGCGGTGCAGAACTGCTACGAGGCCAACTACGACCTCGACCCGCGCAAGGTGGTGGCGCTCATCAACATGGGCGCGAGCGTCACCAACATCAACATCCTGGCGCGCGGCACCACGGTGTTCTGGCGCGACATCACGATGGGTGGCAACTCCTTCACGGAGTCGCTGCAGCGTGAGTTCAATCTCTCTTTCCAACAGGCCGAGACCCTGAAGCGCGGCGAGCCGGTGGACCGCTACACCGCGGCCGACGCCAAGGGAGTGCTCGACTCGATGTCGGCGGAGATGGCGTCGGAGATCCGCAAGACCTTCGACTTCTTCTCGGCGACCTCGTCCGAGGGGCCGGTCGACGAGCTGGTGCTGTCAGGCGGCTGCGCGATGACGCCGAACCTGCTGCAGGTTCTGCGGGAGCGCTTCGAGGTCCCGACCGAGCTGATGAACCCGCTCAAGAAGATCCACTACAAGGAGAGCGACTTCGATGCCACCTGGCTGCAGTCGGTCGGACCGATGATGGCCGTGGCCGTCGGTCTCGGTATCCGGAAGGTGGGGGAGTGAGCCGATGATCAAGATCAACCTCCTCAGCGAAGGCAAGCGCCCGGCCGCGGTCCGCAAGGCCAAGTCGTCGGCGCTGCTCGAAGGCAAGGATATCGGCCAGTACCTGATCGCGGCCGGTCTCCTTCTCGGCATCGCCGCCGGCGCGTTCTACTGGTGGCAGCACAAGGGCATGATCGCCGACCAGCAGGAGGAGATCGCCGCGGCCCAGGCCGAGGTCGAGGCCCTCGGCGCGGTGATCAAAGAGGTCGAAGACTACAAGGCCAAGAAGACCGAGCTGGAGCGCAAGATCGGGATCATCAACGATCTCAAGGCGAACCAGCGCGGCCCCGTGCGGGTCATGGACTACATGTCCAAGGCGCTGCCCGAGCTGATGTGGATCGACCGGATGTCGATGAGCGCCAGCACCATCGAGGTGGAGGGGCGGGCCTTCAACACCAACGCCGTGGCCACGTTCATCGAGAACCTGGACAAGGTGTCGGAGTTCGAGGAGCCCACGCTCAAGGACGCCAGCGAGCAGGCCGGCAGCGTCTACAAGTTCGTGATCGACTTCAACTA
>JANOCF010000419.1:0-3523 GCA_031412055.1 Holophagales bacterium
CTTGCAGAAGCATCTATGCGTAGTTTGGTCGTTCGTCCCTCCGAAGCACCTCGGAGTGTCCCAAGAAATTAAACCTGCACAGAGGAGGCACCGGTATGAGAGACGACGAGAAGAACCTGAACACTGAAGCCGCGCGAACGACGGGCCTGTCGACAGGCACGTCGACGCTGGAAAACGAGCGACACGACGCCAACCCTGACCCGATCACGGGCGAGCCCGGGGCGCATCCGGTCGGAACCGGCGTGGGCGCCGCCACCGGCGGCACCGTCGGCGCGGTTATCGGCGGAGCCGTGGGTGGACCGGTTGGCGCCATGGTCGGCGCCGCGGTGGGCGGCATCGCCGGCGGCCTGGCCGGCAAGGGCATCTCCGAGTCGGTCAACCCGACCGAAGAGGACGCCTTCTGGCGCGATCAGTACAGCACCCGGCCCTACGCGCAGGGCCGCAAGTACGAGGACCTTCAGCCCGCCTACCGTTACGGCTGGGAGGCTCGTACCCGTCACGAGAACGACAGCTGGCACGAGGCCGAGGGCAAGCTCGAGAACGACTGGAACCAGACCCGCGCCACCACCGGCCTGGCCTGGAACGACGCCAAGGACGCCGCCAAAGACTCGTGGAACCGCGTCGAGGGCCGTCACCGCTTCAACACCCAGGAAGACAACCACTGGCGCAGCAACTACTCGGATCGTCCCTACGCATCGGGGCGCAGCTACGAGGACCTGCAGCCGGCCTACCGTTACGGCTACGAGTCCGGCCATCTGCACCAGGGCAAGAGCTGGAACGACACCGAGAACGACCTCGAGCGCGGCTGGGAGAAGGCCAAGGCCAACACCAAGCTGGGCTGGCACGAGGCCAAGGAAGCCGTCCGCGACGGCTGGGACCGGGTCACCGGCAACAGCGTGAGCGGCACCAGCGGCTATGAGGGCGCCAACTTCTCCGGCGCCGGTGGCAACTTCGGCAGCGGCAGCACGGCCGGGACGACCGGTGGCCTTGGCACCCCCACCACCGCGGGTACCCTGACGGGCGCCCTCGCCGGCACCAGCACCAGTTGGGACGACGAGGACAGCCACTGGCGGAACAACTTCGGCAACCGCTCGTACGCTTCGAGCGGCAACTACGAGGATTACCAGCCGGCGTACCGCTATGGCTGGGAATCCGCCAACCAGTACCGGGGCCGCAGCTTCGAGGATAGCGAGAACGAGCTCCAGCAGGGCTGGGATCGTGCCCGCGGCACCACCGGCCGGGCCTGGCACGAGGTCAAGGACGCTGTTCGTGACGCCTGGCACCGCGTTGAGCGGGCCATGCCTGGCGACAGCGATCGCGACGGCAAGTAGAGTTTGCCGCCTTAGACCTCCAGGAGCCCGGGACGCGCGATGCGTACCCGGGCTTTTTCTTTCGCTATACTTACGCCGTAATGCCTCCTCGTTTTGACCCCGAGACGCTGACGATCGACCTCTCGGTGGCAGATCTCCTCGAAGCGCCGCTGCGAAGCCTGGGCTTCTCCAGCCGCGGCGGCTACGAGCGGATGTGGCTCGGGCAGGCGATCCACGGCAAATACCAGGAAGAGGCCCTGGCGGGCGATCCCACCTACCGCCGCGAGGTCGTGCTCACCCATGACTTCGAGCACCGCGGCTGGACCGTGCGCATCCACGGCCGCCTCGACGGCCTGCGCCGCGATCCGGACGGTGGACTCGTCGTCGAGGAGATCAAGTCGGTCCGGCGCGGCGGCTCGCTCCCTCCGTCCGTCCGGGAGATGTACCAGCGCCAGGCCCTCCTGTACGCCTGGATGCTCGGCCGCACCACCGCGGATGCTCCGGTGAGGGCCGAGCTGGTCCTGATCGCCATCGGCAGCGACGAGATCCTGCGCGAGCCGCTGGAGGTGGATCCCCAGCCTCTCGAAATCGCGATCCGCCGGCGCCTGAACGCCCTGATCTACGGTTGGGAAGCCGAGCGGCAGCGCGACGAGGAGCGCCGGGCCGCGGCCGAGCGCCTGCGCTTCCCCTATCCCGAGACCCGTCCGGGCCAGGAGCTGATCCTCGCCGCGGTCGAGACCGCCGTGGCCAACCGCGAGCACCTGCTCCTCCAGGCCACCACCGGCATCGGCAAGACCGTCGCGGCGCTCTTCCCCGCTCTGCGCTACTGCCTGGCCAACAACAAGCGGCTCTTCGTGCTCACGGCCAAGACCACGCAGCAGGAGATGGCCTGCGCCGTCCTCGCCCTCCTCAACCAGGACGCCGCCTTCCGGTCGCTGCGCCTGCGTGCCAAGGCCAAGATGTGCGCCAACGACCAGATCATCTGCCACGAGGAGTACTGCCGATACGCCAAGGACTACGGTCTGAAGCTCGCCACCACCGGCCTTCTGGGACAGCTTTACGACTCCTACCCGGCCCTGGAGCCGGACGCGATCTTCCAGTCCGCGAGCGCCAACGAGGTCTGCCCGTTCGAGGTGAGCCTGGAGCTGACCAACCGCGTGCAGGTCACGGTCTGCGACTACAACTACGCCTTCGACCCCTACGTGGCCCTCACCGCCTTCAGCCCCGAGCAGGACCTCTCCGACGTCGTCCTGGTGATCGACGAGGTCCACAACCTGGTGGACCGGGGGCGCGGCTACTACAGCCCGGAGCTGTCCGCCGCGCGGGCCCGGCAGGCCGCGGAGGGCGTAGGCCGCTGGGGCGAGCCGATCCACCTGCGCATCGAGAACCTCTGTCTGCGGCTCTCCCGCGCCATCGAGGACGCGGTGGAGGATGCCTTGGAGGAGGGTCCGGGCGGCGACCGCGCCGTGGAGTACCCCATCCCGGAGGACCGCTTCTGGCGCCTGCGGCCGGAGCTCGATGCCGCGTTCATCGACTACCTGGAGCACCAGAAGGAGACCCGCACCTTCCAGCCGGACGACCCGTTCGTCGGCCTCTACTTCGACTTCCTCCGCTTCCTCAACGGGTTGACGGTGTCCGACGAGGCGTTCAGCCACTACGCGGAGGTGAGGAAGGGGGACGCGCGGCTCAAGGTGCTCTGCAAGGATCCCAGCCGCTTCCTGGGCGAGGTGCTGACGCGCACCCACGCGACCGTTGGGCTGTCCGCGACCCTGTCGCCGCCGGAGTTCTACACCGGCCTGCTGGGTTTCGAGGTCGGGCGCACGGCCTTCGTGGAGATCCCGAACCCGTTCCCGGTGGAGAACCGGCGGGTGGTGATCGATCCCACGGTAGCCACCACGTGGAAGGAGCGTCCCGCCAACTACGAGCGGATCGCCGAGCGCCTGACCGCCTTCGCGGAGTCGGTGCCGGGCAACTGCCTCGCTCTCTTCCCGAGCTACGCCTTCCTTTCGGAGGTGACGGGCCGTCTCCGTCTGCGCAGCAAGCGCGTGCTGGTGCAGCGGCAGGCGGACAGCGACAAGGAACGGGAGCTGATCCTCCAGGCCCTGCGCTCGGCCGTCTTCGGGGACGTCCTGCTGGTGGCCGTGGCCGGGGGTGTCTTCGCGGAGGGGGTGGACTATCCCGGAGAGGTGCTGAAGGCCGTGGCCGTGGTCGGT
>JANOCF010000420.1:0-4148 GCA_031412055.1 Holophagales bacterium
CAGGCATTTCCATCCGATCCGCTCGATCCGATATCGGCGGTGACGCACCCGGATCCATACCCCTACTACGCACGTCTCGTGGCGGAGGCGCCGTTCCAGCGTCACGACGGGCTGGGCCTCTGGGTCGCGGCGAGCGCCGAGGCCGTGACGGCTGTCCTGACGAGCGAGCTTTGCCGGGTGCGCCCCTCCGCGGAGCCCGTGCCGAAGGCCCTGCTGGGATCGCCGGCCGCGGAGATCTTTCGCCGTCTGGTCCGGATGAACGACGGCCCCGGGCAGCAGGAGCTCAAGCGCGCCATGATGGCCGCCCTGGGCTCGATCGACGGCACGAAGGCGGCCGGGCCGAGCCGCGAATGGGCGGGGCGGCTTACGCCCGATCCCGTCACGATCGCCTTCCACCTTCCCGTCTATGTGATCGGCAGCCTGCTCGGCGTCCCGCCGGACGATCTGCCCGTGCTGGCAAACCGGGTCGGAGATTTCGCGCCGGCCCTCGCGCCGGGCAGCTCTCCGGAGCAGGTGGAGCGGGGGAGGGAAGCGGCGGGGCATCTCCTCGATCTTTTCCGTGCCCTGCCGGCGGAAGGCCTTCTGGGGACGCTCTCGCGGGAAGCGCGAAGTGCCGGCCGGGATGAGATCGTCGCCAACGCGATCGGATTCCTCTTCCAGGCCTACGACTCGACGGCGGGACTGATCGGCAACGCTCTGCTCGCGCTGGCCAGGCATCCCGAGATGCGCGAGCAGGCGCTGGCCCCGGGCTTCCTGCCGGAGGTCCTCCGCTACGATCCACCCGTTCAGAACACGCGCCGCTTCGTCGTCGAGGACGGTCTCGTGGCGGGCCGAGCGGTGAAAGAGGGAGACGCCATCCTGGTTGTGCTCGCCGCGGCCAACCGCGATCCGGCGGTCAACCCGCACCCTGATCGATTCGACGTTTTCCGGGAAGACCGGCGTCTCTTTACGTTCGGCACCGGACCTCATGCCTGCCCGGGTGAAACGCTGGCCACCACGATCGCGCAGGCCGGGATCGAGGCGTTGATCCGGGCGGATGTCGATCTTGGAAGGCTCGCCGATCATCACGCAAATAATGTGATCTATCGGCCGTCCGCGAACGGCCGCATTCCTCTCTTTCCACGGAGCAACCAATAAAACCCCGCACCCTGGCTATATCCAGTCGCTCTGAAGACGTTGTTTCCTTTCGCACGCGGGCGTAGGGTTGAGAGCCCGTGCCGAGCCCTGCGCCGGGCGGCCCATGAATAATGCTAAAGTTGCGCCCTATTTCAAGGAGATCGACATGAAGCCACTGCGTGCAGATGCAGATAGGATTCGTACACTGTTCAGCCGGGGAAGGGCGGTCTTCCTGATGGCCGGCCTCGTGGCTGTTTGCGCCAGCGCCCAGACCTACGATCCGCTTCCGGGACCGTCGCCCTATGGGCCGGACGATGAGGCGGGCGCCTCGAACACGCAGACCGCCGAGCAGGTCCGGCAGGCGGTGAAGCTGGTCAAGTCGGGCAAGGTCTACCGGCTGGGCCACGTCTATGAGCCCAGCATGCCTGCCTTTCCCGGCAACGAGGGCTGGACCATGACGCCGAGGCCGGTCCAGCAGGTTGCCCGGCAGCGAGCCCACACCGAGATCCTGCATGGCGAGATCGTCCAGCTCGGAACGCAGTTCGACAGCCTGGGCCACTTCGGCTATCTGCCCACCGGGGCGTCGGACCCCGATGGGGTCCTCTACTACAACCAGTTCACCGGCGCCGAGGTGGTGGGGCCGGACGGCCTCGAGCGTCTCGGGGTCGAGAAGGTGAAGCCGTTCGTAACGCGGGGCGTGCTGCTCGACGTCAAGCGCTACGCCAACGGTGGACAGACCCTGTCCGTGGGGCAGGAGATCACGGTCCCGATGCTGAAGCAGACCCTGGCGGCGCAGAAGATCGACATCCGCGAGGGCGACGTCGTGCTCATCGTCACCGGCTGGGAAGAGAAGTGGAGCCTGGGGACGAACGGCTATTACCTGACGAACGGGGAGCTGGGAGCCCCCGGACTCGGCCTGGCGGGGGCTCAGTGGCTGGTCGCCAAGGGAGTCGCCTGCGTCGGCGCGGACAACTGGGGGCTGGAGGTTGCGCCGCCCAAGCCGTCCCCGGCGCCGGGAGTGATTTTCCCCGTCCACCACCACCTGCTGGTCAAGAGCGGAGTCTTCATGCAGGAGTCGATGGTGCTGAGCGAGCTGGCCGCCGACCTGGCCGCCGATTTCGAGGCGAGCCCGAGCTCCAAGACCTACGAGTTCCTCTACATCTTCAACCCGGTGCCCATCAAGGGCGCTTCCGGATCTCTGGGGGTTCCGATCGCTATTCGTTGAGCAGGGACTTTTCTTCTAACGCCGGGTGTACAGCGCCTCGCTATACGACCACCCCTCCCGCACGAGCTTCAGCTTTCCTGCGGCTTTCCAGCGGCGAAGGGTGGCCGACACCGTCCGCGAGTCCACCCGGCGGCCCAGCTTCGCCCCCCAGCGGTCGTGAAGCTCCTTGGTGACCACGGTGGCTCCAAACGGCTCGTCCGGACTCTTGTCCCCCACGATCCGAGCGATCAGCGGGCTCAAGTTGGAGATCGAGACCAGGTCGAGCTCCTCGCCAGGAGAGTCCTTCGGTAGAGAAGAGGTCTCGCCGGCGTCCAGCAACCCGCCCAGACCTGCCGAGGCGGCACGGAAGGCTTCGAAGCTCTCGATCGCCTTGCCCATCTCGTCGGCATGCAGTGTCTTCTGCTCCCGATGAAGCTTCTCCTGCTGCTCGTGGAAAGCCTGCTGCTCCCGATGGAGCGCGACCTTTGCCTCCAACTGCGCCAACACCTGCGTGACGGACAGACTCGTGCCCATTCAACTCCCCTCAGAGGTCACCGAAATTGCGTGAATCATCCAGGCTCAGATCCTCGGAAGCCCGGAAGAGGCCCTTGATGGTCGATTTACGCGCAGATTCTACTGGATGAGAGGAGAAGCGTCCAGAGAGCACGGAGAAGTTGCGACAACTTCGCGATGCTCTGCGACGTTGAACGGATACGGCGCCACAATTCCGCGACTCTCTGCGACGAATTATCGCGGAGTTGCCACAATGTCGCGATGATCTGCGACGGAGTGTCGCAAAGTCTCTTAAGTGCAAGGAAAGCCTGCGATGCTCTGCGACGACTCTGCGACGCTTTGCGATGACTCTGCGACGGTGCGCGATGATTTCGTGACGATGCACGGTGACTTTGCGACGATGCGTCGCGAAGTTCTGTTCACGACGCGACGAGGCGTCGCAGAGACCGGGCAACCTGCGACGCTCTGCGCGTCCGCTGAGACGACTTCGCGACGATCTGTCGCAGAGAAGCGATCCTCTGCGACGGGAGATCCGGACTTTGCGGCAGTGAATGGGGGCTCTGCGACGTTGAACGGAGACTCTGCGACGTCAACGGCGGCTCCGCCGGCCGTGGGGGAGACCGGCGGAGCCGAGTTGGCCTCGCTGGCCGTGCCGCGGCGCGAATACGCAACGGGTATAGAATCGCGTGTGGCTCAAATCTTTGGCTGGAACAATCCGGGCGCATGATGATCCATCTCCTTGACGGTACCTACGAGCTGTTTCGCCACTTTTACGGCCAACGCAGCTTCAACAAGGGCAAGGACGCGCCTTTTGGGGCGGTCACCGGCGTGCTGCACACGGTGCTGGAGATGATCGAAAAGGGGGCGACGCACCTCGGCGTGGCGACCGACCATGTCGTCGAGTCGTTCCGGAACCATCTCTGGCCCGGCTACAAGACGGCGCAGGGCGTCGAGCGCGTGCTCCTCGCGCAGTTCCACCCGCTGGAAGAGGCTCTTGCCGTCATGGGCGTCGTCGTGTGGCCGATGATCGAGCTGGAGGCGGACGATGCGCTCGCCTCCGCCGCCCGGATCGCCTCAGCCCAGGAAGGCGTGCAGAAGGTCTGCATCTGGACACCCGACAAGGATCTGGCCCAGTGCGTCCGCGGCGACCGGGTGGTGCAGGTCGACCGCCGGAAGAACAAGATCTTCACCGAGGATGGAGTCCGCGAAAAGTTTGGGGTCGTCCCCGCCCTGATCCCCGATTTCCTCGCCCTGGTCGGCGATGCCGCAGACGGCTATCCAGGTATTCCCGGCATCGGCCCCAAGACCGCGGCAC
>JANOCF010000421.1:0-2952 GCA_031412055.1 Holophagales bacterium
AGTTCCACATCATCGAGGCCGTGGTCAAGGTCAACGACGAGGTCCAGGCACGCATGGACGAGAAGATCGAGACGGCGCTGGGCGGGCTCGACGGCAAGACCGTGGCCGTGCTCGGGCTCTCGTTCAAGCCCAACACCGACGACGTCCGCGACTCTCCCGCGCTGGTCATCGTCCGCGGTCTCCTCCAGGGCGGCGCCACGGTCCGGGCCTACGACCCCGAGGCCGTGACCGCGTTCGAGTGCATGATCAAGGATCCGAAGATCAAGTTCCCCCAGGACCGCCTCTCCGCGCTGACCTTTTCCGAGAACGTCTACGACGCGGCCCAGGACGCTGATATCCTGGTCATCGTCACCGAGTGGAACCAGTTCCGCAAGCTCGAGATCGACCGGCTCAAGGGGCTGCTCAAGCAGCCGCTCATGGTCGACCTGCGCAACCTGTACGAGCCCGAGAAGATGGCCGCGGCCGGGTTCCGCTACATTTCCATCGGCCGGCCCGAGGGCCGTCCCGAAGCCGGCGCGCAGCTGCGCGCCGTAGGGGGTTCGAGATCGTGAAAAGGGCTGTCGTCACCGGGGGAGCCGGGTTTCTGGGGTCGCACCTCTGCGAGCGCCTGCTCGTCGAGGGTTATCGGGTCGTGTGCGTGGACAACCTGGTCACCGGGCGGACGAGCAACATCCAGCACCTGATGGAGCGCGACGACTTCGAGTTCATGAAGCACGACGTCTCCAACACCTTCAAGGTGGAGGGTCCGGTCGACCGCGTCCTCCACTTCGCCTCTCCGGCCAGCCCGGTGGACTACCTGGAGCTGCCGATCCAGACACTCAAGGTCGGCTCGCTCGGCACCCACAACACGCTGGGTCTCGCCCGGGCCAAGGGCGCGCGCTACCTGCTCGCCTCGACCTCCGAGGTCTACGGCGATCCGCTGGAGCATCCGCAGAAGGAGAGCTACTGGGGCAACGTGAACCCGGTGGGGCCGCGCGGCGTCTACGACGAGGCCAAGCGCTTCGCCGAGGCCATGGCCATGGCCTACCACCGGACCCACGGCATGGAGGTGCGCATCGTGCGCATCTTCAACACCTACGGCCCGCGCATGCGGCTGCGCGACGGCCGCGTGGTGCCCGCCTTCCTGCAGCAGGCGCTCACCGGCGAGCCCATGACCGTGTTCGGCCAGGGCCAGCAGACGCGCTCGTTCTGCTACGTGGACGACCTCGTCGAGGGGATCTGGCGGCTGCTCAACAGCGACGTGATCACCCCCTGCAACATCGGCAACCCGCAGGAGATGACGATCCTCCAGTTCGCCGAGACCATCCGCGACGCCGTGGGGAGCAACAGCGAGATCGTCTTCAATCCGCTGCCCGAGGACGATCCCAAGACCCGCCGGCCCGACATCACCCAGGCCCGCACGCGCCTGGGCTGGGAGCCGAAGGTCTCGCTCGCGGAGGGGCTCGACAACACGGTCGAGTACTTCCGCAAGGAGCTGACGCGCGAAGGCCGGCTGAAAGCGGCTCCCCCGCTCGATCGGGTCGAGCGGGCGGTATAGGATCGGTTCATGCAAAACCCCTCGAACACGGTCCACTGTGCCCGCTGCGGCCGGACGGACGCTCCGGCCCTGACCCGCCGTACCATGCCCGGAGCCGCCGGCGCCGAGATCCAGGAGCGGGTCTGCGCCGACTGCTGGGCCGAGTGGCAGAAGATGGAAGTGGTGGTCATCAACGAGCTGCGCCTGAACTTCATGGATCCGGGCTCACAGGAGATCCTGAAACGCCAGATGCGCGAGTTCCTCTTCCCGGGCGAGGCTGGCGACAAAGCGTCCACGGTCCTCCCCCTCGGCGGCCCTGTCCCTCCGCAGACCTAGCCGCCCCTCGTGCCGATCCATCCGCTGCTCCTCCCCGGCTACGAGGCCTACCGCCGGGGCGACTACGTCAAGGCGCTGATCGCGTGGGAAGAGCCGTGGAAGGCTCTGGCCGGCGACGACCGCGACCTCTCCCTCGCCCTGATCCGCCTGGCCGGCGCCCTGCACCACGGGCGCGACGGCCGGGGAGACTCTGCCGTCCATCTCTACGACTCCGGCCGCGAGGTCCTGGCCGGACTGCCGGCGTCGGTCCTCGGCGTGGACGTGGCGAAGCTGCGCCGGGAGCTTCCGGCCACGGTGGACGGAGCCGTGACCTCGCCGCCGCGGCTTCGGCCCGCGCCCCGTGTCCCGCGTCACCTGATGCTCCGCTTCCTGGCGCTGGTGGCGATCCTGGGCACCGGCTTCCTGATCGTCCGCTACTCGCCGCTGGCCGAGTACCTGGACCGCGAAGCCATGCTCGCCCTGTTCGAGCGCCTGCGCGGCGCCTGGTGGGCGCCCGTGCTGCTGATCCTCGCG
The DNA here is from genome assembly GCA_031412055.1 of Holophagales bacterium. Taxonomy (GTDB): domain Bacteria; phylum Acidobacteriota; class Thermoanaerobaculia; order Multivoradales; family UBA5704; genus DATMER01. The sequence continues at coordinate 2,366 of JANOCF010000421.1, forward strand.
TACGTGGTGCTCTGCCCGATCGGCGTACCCGCCACGCCGATGATGATCGCGGGCGGCATGGTCTGGGGCGTGCTCTGGGGCTCGGCCTACAACGTGCTGGGGCTGTTTCTCGGGGCGGCCGCCTCCTACTACCTCGGCCGCGTGCTGGGGCGCGACTTCGTCCTCCACCTGTTCGGCCGCAAGCTGAAGCGGGTCGAGCGGATGGTGGCGCGCCGCGGCGGCTTCTGGAGCCTCGCCGGGCTCCGCTTCCTGCCGTTCCCCTTCGCGCTGGTGAACTACTGCGCCGCCTTCGTCGGCATCCGCCCCCACCTCTTCCTCTCCTCGACGTTCACGGGCCTGGCCCTGACCGTCCCGATCTACACCTACTTCGCCCATACGCTGACACGGGCGGCGACCGGCGACCGCTCGGGCGTCTACCTCCAACTCGGCATGGCCCTCGGGCTCCTCATGATGGTCATCCTCCTCCCCCGTCTCTGGCAGGCCCGCAAGCGCAAAGAAAAGTATCGCGCCGCTCTCGCCCGGCGCCACTCCCGGCGCGTCCGCTAAGCGAGGGCAGCCTCTGCCCTCGATCGGGCAGCCGTTCCCCC
>JANOCF010000422.1:0-2617 GCA_031412055.1 Holophagales bacterium
GGCTCCACACCTGCTCGGCCGGCCCATGCCTCCTGGTTCGCAGGGTCCATCCCAGGAGGAACAAGGCAACGGCCCACCCGAGGTAGGGGAGAAAAGCCTGAAAGTACGCCACGGCAGCGCGCGTGAGGGTCATGGGGACCGGAAAAGTATCACAATCCGGCGCCGGCCGCAGGACCTCTTACAATGCCGGCATGCAAAGCGACCTGTTCCCCGAGCAGAAGCAGGCGATGGAGTACCTCCGCCGCAAGGGCACCGAGGCGCCGGTGGCCGAGATCCGGAGCAAGGTGGAGGAGACTTTCCGGGAGCTGGATGCCCTCCTGGCGGGCGTCCCGGAGCATGTGGTGCGGGTCTGGCCGCGGCCGGGCCGCTGGTGCGTGCAGGAGGTGGTCGACCATCTCGTCGAGAGCCACCGCCCAGTCGTCGGCGAGCTGGCCGCGCTGCTCCGCGGCGAGGTCCCCCAGGGCGGACCCATCCCGGCGAGCCTCCAGTCGACGGACGCGATGGACAAGGACTGGCTGGAGCTCGTCCGGGAGCTTGCGAGTGTCCATGCCGAAATGGCGTCTCTGGTCAGAACGGCTCCCAAGGACACCTCCCTGGAGGTGCGCGCACCGGTGGCCATGGTGATCAAGGTCCGGGGAGAGAACGGCGAGGTCGGAGCGGTTCAGTGGCAGGCGGAGCTGGACTGGAAGGCCTACGCCATGGCCTTCCGGGCCCACGCCCTGGAGCACGTCGCCCAGATCCGAAAAACCCTGGAGGAGACCGGCTTTTAGTTTCGAGAGGGCAAAAAAAAGAGGAGCGGCCGGAGGAAATGGTAGCCGCTCCTGAATTCGGGTTGAAGGAGGTTGGTAGCCTCTTCATATATATAGTTGCCGCTGCCCCCTTTTTTTTGACAAGAAATCCGAAGAAAGTCGAAAAAACTTTTTGGCCCCCTCTGTCGCCCCTCTTTTTTTCAGGGTCTGTGGCGGGTTTTCCGGTCCGGCGGCGTACCTGTATGCAGGAGGATCTATGGGGAGAGCCTCGGACGAACGGATGAACGGCGCGGTCGACGTCTGGCGGGAAGCCAACCAGAGCTATCTCCTGGCCAGCCTGGCCGGGGTGCGCGCTGCCTTGGACCGCCATCTTGCTGGCGATACCGGCGATACTGGGGGAGAGTCCGCGGCGGCGGCGCCTGAGCCGGACCTGGAAGACATCGCTGCCGGGATGCAAGCCCCTCCCGCCCTGGAGGTGCTGGTCGAGCGCTTCGGCCTCTCGCCTTTCGAGCGCGGCCTGCTGCTCCTGTGCGCCGGCATGGAGCTGGACTCGGGCTTCGCCACGCGCTGCGCCGAGGCCCAGGGCGACCCGGCCCGGCGGTACCCCACGTTCAGCCTGGCCCTCGCCGCCCTCCCGGAAGCCCACTGGAGCGCCATCGCCCCCGCGGGTCCGCTGCGCTACTGGCGCCTGGTCGAGGTCGGCACCGGCCCGACGCTTACCACGAGCCCGCTGCGCATCGACGAGCGGGTCCTGCACTACCTGGCCGGGCTCGAACCCTACGACGACCGGCTCGCGGGGATGATCCGGCCGCTGGGAGCGGTCCCGGAGCCGATCCCGTCGCACCGCGAGCTGGCGGACCGCGTGGCCGCCGCCTTGTCGGGGATGGCCGGCATCTCTGGCGCCACGGGAGGCGACGGCCTTCCCTCCATCCAGCTCTGCGGCACCGACCCGATCGCCAAGCGGGCCGTGACCGCCGCGGCGTGCGCGGCCCTGGGGCTTCGCGTCCAGGTGCTGAGCGCGGCGGACGTGCCGGTCCACGCGCCGGAGCTGGCTGAGCTGATCCGGCTGTGGGAGCGCGAGGCCGCCCTGTCCGGCAGCGCCCTCCTGGTGGACGCCGACGACCTCGACGGCCACGATCCGGTGCGCGACAACGCCGTCACCCGGCTGGCAGAGGAGATCCGAGGCGTCGTGATCCTGGCGGTGCGCGACCGGCGGCCGGTGCGGCAGCGGCGGCTCGTGGCCTTGGACGTAATGTACCCGGGCCGGGCGGAGCAGGGCGCGCTCTGGCTCGAAGCGCTCGGCCCGGCGGCCCAGCACATCGACGGCCATCTCGACTCCGTCATGGCGCAGTTCCAGCTCGGGCTCGGCGGGATTCTCTCCGCCGGCACGCAGCTCGCCCTGGCTTCGGCCGCGGGCCGGACAGAGGACATGGGGACCGCTCTGTGGGACGCCTGCCGGTCCCAGAGCCGGCCTCGCCTGGAAGGGCTGGCCCAGCGCATCGAACCGGTGTCCGGCTGGGACGAGCTGGTGCTCCCCGCGGATCAGAAAGAGGTCCTCCAGCAGGTCGCCATCCAGGTCCGGCGCCGCCAGGTCGTCTACGACCAGTGGGGGTTTGCCGGCCGTGGCGCCCGGGGGCTAGGAGTGTCCGCGCTCTTCGCCGGCCCCAGCGGCACGGGCAAGACCATGGCGGCCGAGGTCCTGGCCCGGGAGCTGCGGCTCGACCTCTACCGCATCGACCTCTCGACCGTGGTGAGCAAGTACATCGGCGAGACCGAGAAGAACCTGCGCCGCGACTACGACGCTGCGGAGGGTGGTGGCGTGATCCAGCTGTTCGACGAGGCCGATGCGCTCTTCGGCCGGCGCAGCG
>JANOCF010000423.1:0-1629 GCA_031412055.1 Holophagales bacterium
GTCCATGGTCTCTTGGTTGTCCTTTCTGGAGACTGAGCCTAGCACGGCAATCCTCCCGACGGAACCCCCATCTCCACCTGCAACGGCACACCCTGTGCAGTTGGAAAGACCGTGCAGCAGAAGGAGAATCGACGATGACCAGCGCCGCCAGCGCCGCCGTTCCTGACCGGATCATGGACAACCTTGAAACGGCCACGGAGAGGGACATTGGACCCCGGCCTGCTCCCGAGCCCCTGCTGACCCGCGAGTGGCTGGTGACAAATGGCCTGGGCGGCTACGCCTCGGGCACGGTCTCCGGCGTGGCCACCCGCCGCTACCACGGCACCCTCATCGCCGCTCTCCCGGCGCCGCTCGGCAGGACCTTGATGCTCGGCCAGCTCTCCGAGGTCCTGCGCCTGCCGGACGGGACCATCGTGCGGTTCGGCGGCGAGCTTCCGGAGGCCGGCCACCTCGGCGAGTTTCGGCTGGAGGCCGGGCTCCCGGTCTGGCGCTACGAGGTGCAGGGTTACGTCCTCGAGAAGCGTCTCTTCCTGGGACACCTGCAGAACACCGCCTATGTCCTCTACCGGCTGGTGGAGGGGAGCGGGATCGTCCGTCTGGAGATGCACCCCACGGTTCACTTCCGGGGGCATGACGACGCCGTCTCCAAGCCGCTGGCCGAGCCTTTCGTCTTCACCCACGTGGAGAACCGCTACGAGATCTGCGGCTCCGATCCCCACCTGCCGCCGCTGCGGATGATGATCCAGGGGGCGAACCCGACCTTCACGCTGGCCGGCCGCAGGGTCGAGGGAGTTCAGTACGACATCGAGAAGAGGCGCGGCTACCCCTGGGTCGGCGATCTCTGGTCGCCAGGCTTCTTCGGCGCCGACCTCCAGGCAGGAGCTGGAGGAGACGAAGCCGCCCTGATCGCCTCGGTCGAGAGTTGCGAGACTCTCCGTGCCCTGACGGCCCGCGAAGCGCTGGCCGCGGAGCTGGAGCGGCACGAGCGCCTGATCGGGATGGCCGATCCCCGGGCGCGCGACGGCATCGCGGCCGAGCTGGTCCTGGCCGCCGACCCGTTCGTGGTCACCCCTGGACGTGCCGAGGATGCGGCCCGGGCGCGGGCCGCCGGCGACGAGGCGCGGAGCATCATCGCAGGCTATCACTGGTTCACCGACTGGGGCCGGGACACCATGATCAGCCTCGAAGGGCTGACCCTCACCACCGGCCGGCACCTGGAGGCCGGCTACATTCTGCGCACCTTTGCCCGCCACGTCCGCGACGGCCTCATCCCGAACCTGTTCCCGGAGGGAAACCGCGAAGGGCTCTACCACACGGCCGACGCCACGCTCTGGTTCTTCCATGCCCTCCACCGCTACCTGGAGGTCACCGGCGACCGGATGACGCTGGATCTCCTGCTGCCAACCCTGCTCGACATCGTCGACCATCATCTCAAGGGGACCCGCTTCGGCATCGGGGTCGATCCCGAGGACGGGCTCCTCGCGCAGGGAGCCGAGGGCTACCAGCTCACCTGGATGGACGCCAAGGTGGACGACTGGGTGGTCACTCCACGCCGGGGCAAGGCGGTGGAGATCAACGCGCTTTGGTACAACGCTCTCAAGCTCCTGGAAGGCTGGCTGAGCGACCGGG
>JANOCF010000424.1:0-1654 GCA_031412055.1 Holophagales bacterium
CGCGGGAAGGGGCCTTCCCCTTCGGCGCGGGCCGGCCAGGAGTCCGCGCCCGGGGCGGGACCCGCAGCGATGAGAACAAAGAGCAGGAAAAGAACCGGTCGAAAGGTGTTCCGCATCGTCAGCACTCCCATGGGGGGTTCAGATACACGCTTCAGCCCCCGATTGCGTCCGGCAGCTCCTCCTCCACCCGCCTCACCTGCGGCTGGGCATAGCCCCAGATCGCGATGAGGATCGGCAGGAGGGCAAGCAGGATGAACAGCAGGCCGATGCCTCGCCCCGGCCCGACGCCGAGCACCGGACCCACGCTGCCCGCCAGGGCGCCGCCGGGGACCAGCAGCGGCCGGAACACCCGGTCGGCCAGCGGCCCGGCCGCGAGATGACCCATCGGCGCGGTGAACTGGGCCAGCATCCGCCGGACCGCAAACACCCGTCCCTGCAAGTCGGGCGGTACCTTGGTCTGCCAGATGGCCTGGCTGGCGCCATTGATCACCGGGGCGCCGAACATGGTGATGAACAGCCCGGCGGCGATCAGCCAGGGGTTGGGACGCAGGCCCACGAGCACCATGCCGACCCCGAAGAGCAGCCCGAAGCCCAGAACCCCGTGAATATGAGGCTTCGGACCGCCGGTGATGGTCATCAGGATGCTGCCGGCGAGCAGCCCCGCGCCCGAGACCGCGAGCACCCGTCCGAGGGTGACCGGGTCCGCCACCGAGAGCACCAGCGGGACGATCAGCACGCTCACCATGCTCAGGACCAGGTTCAGCATGGCGAAGTAGACCAGCAGCCCCCGAAGCCCCTTGCGCTCGCGGATGAACTGCCAGCCGTAGGCCGCCTCCTTCGTCATCGACTTCCTCACGAGGCCGGCGGCCCTCGCGGGAGGCCGCGGGATCTGGACCAGCGCCAGGGTCACCACGGCGATCAGGAAGGTCACGAAATCGATCACCAGGACACCGGCCACGCCGATGAAAGTCACCAGCAGGCCGGCCAGGAAGGGCGCCAGCGTCTCGGCCGCGGCCTGGCCGAACTGGGTCATGCCGCTCGCCCGCGCCAGGTGCTTCTTGGGCACCATCAGGGTCGTGGAAGCGATGTAGGCCGGCAGGTGGAAGGTCCGGAAGACGGATGCCACGGCCACGGCCACATAGATGTGCCAGACCTGGAGCTGATCCGCCCAGAGCAGGCCGGCCACGGCCAGGGTACGGAACCCCGAGCCCAGGTTTGCCCACAGCATGACCTTGCGGCGGTCCCAGCGGTCCACGAGCACGCCGGCCATGGGCGCGACCAGCAGGCCCGGCAGGGCGCCGAAAAAGGCGATGGCGGCGAATTGGGTGACGGAGCCGGTCTTCTGGAAGACCCAGACACCGAGAGCGAAGCTGGTCAGCCCGGAGCCGACGCTGGAGATGAGCTGCCCAAGCCAGACGAGGCCGAACGCGCGGACCCCCGACGGCTGTGTCTCGGTCATCCGGCCTCCACCCGCGCGAAGCGGCACGGCGGAGGCGGCGGATTGCCGGGACCGGTACCGTCAGGGGGCGCCGCGTAGTCTAACTGAAGTCAGGGCTTGTCGAATGGAACCGCTGCACGTCCACCAGCCCCGGGGACTTCCGCCCCCCACGACCGCTTGATCGCCTTTCGGAGGAGTGCAGGAATCTTCCAGGCT
>JANOCF010000425.1:0-1814 GCA_031412055.1 Holophagales bacterium
GCGAGGAGCACCGGGACAAGGGCGAGCGCTTCAAGCATCTCCACCTGGGCGACATCGAGGCGATGGCGGGCGAGTTCAGGAATCAGGCCCTGGTCCTGCATCACCTGTCCCGCCGGTACCGGGTGGCCGAGCTCCGGGACGAGGTGGATCGCAGGATGCCGGAGCTGGCGCCGCGCATTCATCTGCTCGTGGAGGCGGAAGCATGAGAGGCAGAGATCGTCAGGGAGGCCGCCGCGACGGCGGTCAGGGCGGGCAGGCTGGAGGCGGGCAGGGCTCCGACCGGCCGCGCGGTCCCCGCCAGTACGGCGCCCGGGACGACCGCGGTGGTGCCCGGGAACAAGGCGGACGGTCCCGAGGCGGACCTCCGCCCAGCCCGCCAATGTACCGCCGCGGCCCCACGGTGGAGCGCAAGCCCACCCTTCCCGAGGGCGATTTCGCGGCTGTTGCGCCGCCGCCGGGCATGCGCCTGGCCGAGGTCGAGGAGCTTGAGGTCCGCGTCGAGAAGCTGGTGGCGGGCGGCGAAGGCCTCGCCCGCTTCGAAGGCGTGCCCATCTTCGTGGCGCGCTCGGCGCCCGGCGACCTCCTGCGGGTGCGGCTCACCGAGCGCCGCACCGACTACGGCCGGGCCGAGATCGTGGAGATCCTGGAGCCCGGTCCGGCGCGGCGGCCCGATCCCTACCCCGAGCTCAGCTCCACCGGCATCTGCGACCTCCAGCACATCCAGGACGACATCCAACCTCTCTTGAAAGCCGGTGCCGTGCGCGAGACCCTGGAGCGGCTCGGCGGGATCACCATGACGCTCGAAAACACCGAGCTGATCACCGGCGCGCCGTGGGGCTACCGTCTCCGCACCCAGGTCCATACCGACATCGACCCGATCGCCGGCGGCGTGCGCGTGGGCTACTACGCCCGCGGCACCAAGGACCTGGTCCCGGTCACCCGCTGCCCGATCCTGGTGCCCGAGCTGGAGGCGATGCTCCTGGAGCTGCCGGAGCACCTGCTCGGTCCGGACGCGCCCAACCGGATCGACCTGGCGTACGGGGACGACGGGGTCACGGTCTCGCCGACCATCGCCGGGCTGCCTCACGGCGAGGTGTCGCTGCAGGTCGGGGAGTTCTCCTACTTCTACGACGCGCGCTCGTTCTTCCAGGGTCATCGCGGCCTGCTGTCGCGGATGGTGGAGCGGGTGATCGGCGAGTGGGAAGGCGAGGTGGCCTACGATCTCTACGGCGGCGTCGGTCTCTTCACCCTGCCGCTGGCCCGCCGCTACGCCAAGGTGGTGACGGTCGAGGGCGACTCGGTGTCGGCCCGCTTCGCGCGCATGAACGCGCGGCGCGCCAAGCTGACCAACGTCGAGGTGGTGGCCCGGGTCGTGGAGACCTGGATCAACGCGCTCCCCGAGGGCGCCGACCGGGTGATCGTGGATCCGCCCCGCGGCGGCCTCTCGCCCAAGGTCCCGCGCGCCCTGCTCGACCGCCGGCCCAAGCGGCTGACCTACGTCTCGTGCCATGCCGCCACCCTGGCGCGCGACCTGCGGCTCCTCACCCGCGCCTACCGCATCGAGAGCATCGCCCTGATCGACCTCTTCCCGCAGACCGGGCACATGGAGGCGGTCGTCCAGATGGCGCTCGAGACGCAAGTCTGAGGGCCTGCTAGTATTCAAACATAGCTCACCGCCGAGCTTTCCGACCCGCAGGAGAAGTACCCGATGTTCGCAGGCTCCCACTTCCTCAGGCTTCGACTCGCACTGATCGTCTGTCTTCTCGCTTCTTCCTCTCTCTTTGCAGCCACGCTCCCGGCCGGCTTCACCGAGA
>JANOCF010000426.1:0-1703 GCA_031412055.1 Holophagales bacterium
GCTGGTCCTCCTCGGCCGGTCGGCTCTCTCCGGGGCGCAGAGCGGCGTGCAGGCGCTGGTGGCCGCCGGTGCCGAGGTGCTCACCCTCGCCGCCGACGTCACGGACGCCGCGGCGATGCGCCGCGCCGTGGAGGCGGCGCGCCGGCATTTCGGCCGCATCCACGGCGTCTTCCACGCCGCGGGGGTTCCGGGAGCCGGGCTCCTCCAGCTCAGGACGCGGGAGACCGCCCTGCGGGCGCTGGGCCCCAAGGTGCAAGGCACCCTGGTCCTCGAGAGCGTCCTCGCCGACGATCCCCCGGACTTCCTCGTCCTGTTCTCCTCGATCCACGCGCTGGGCGGCGGCATCGGACAGGTCGACCAGAGCGCTGCCAACGCGTTCCTCGGCGCCTTTGCCCGCAGCCGCGACGCCCAAGGCGCGACGCGGGTGATCGCCATCGACTGGTGCGCCTGGCAAGCCGATCGCTGGACCGCGGAGCTGATCGCCGATCCCACAATCCGGGCGGCGCTGCAGCGCCGGCGCGAGGTCCTCGGCCTCACCATCGCGGAGGGGATGGAGGCGCTGGAGCGCATCCTCGAAAGCGGCCTCCCCGAGGTCGTGGTGTCGACGACCGACCTCGCCCGGGAGCTCCGCTTCGTGGCGGCGCCGGAGGCGGAGCTCGCGGTCTGGGCGAAGAGGGCCGGCCCTGCTCCGGGCCTGGAAGAGCCCGTGAGACCGGCCTCGCCGGAGCCCCGGGCGGCACCGGCCACCGCCGCCACCGCCACCACCGCCACCGAGGAAACGCTGGCGGCGCTCTGGCGAGAGCTGCTGGGCATCGCCTCCATCGGGCGCCACGACAGCTTCTTCGAGCTCGGCGGCCATTCGCTGCTGGGTCTCCAGCTCACTTCGCGGATCCGCGCCGAGCTCGGCGTGGAGGTCCCCCTGCGCACCCTGTTCGAGGCGCCCACCGTGGCCGCCCTGGCCGGCGCGGTGGAAGCCCTCCGGCGGCATGGCGAGGAGAGCGGCGTGCCGCCCCTCGCCCGCATACCGCGGGAAGGGGCGCTCCCGCTGTCGTTCGCCCAGCAGCGCCTCTGGCTCGTCGACCAGCTCGAGCCGGAGAGCCCGCTGTACAACATCGCGGTGACCCTGAGCGTCGAGGGGGCGCTGGACGTCCGCTCGCTGGTGCGCGCCCTGGGAGAGATCGTGCGCCGCCACGAGGCGTTGCGCACGGTGTTCGCCGCAACCGAAGGGGTGCCGGCGCAGGTGATCCTGCCGGCCGAGCCCTTCCGGCTCCCGGTGGTGGATCTTTCGGGGCTGCCGGAGGAACGCCGCGAGCCGCGGGCTCTCGCCCTGGCCGGGGACGAAGCGCGACGCCCGTTCCATCTCGAGCGGGGTCCTCTGCTGCGCGGCGTGCTGCTGCGAGTGACGCCGGAGGACCACACCGTCGTACTCGCCGTGCACCACATCGCGAGCGACGGCTGGTCCATGGGCATCCTGCTGCACGAGGTCGGGGCGCTCTATCCGGCCTTCGCGGCGGGGCGGCCTTCGCCCCTGCCCGACCTGCCGGTGCAGTACGCGGACTTCGCCGTCTGGCAGCGCTCCTGGCTGCGGGGCGAGGTCCTGGAGAACGGGATCGCCTGGTGGCGGCGCCAGCTCGCCGGCCTGCCGCCCGTCCTGGAGCTGCCCGCCGACCGGCCGCGGCCGGCGATCCAAAGCTATCGGGGCG
>JANOCF010000427.1:0-10970 GCA_031412055.1 Holophagales bacterium
GACCACCAGGATCTCCTCGCTCTAGATCAGGTCGTCCACCAGGACATCCGGGTTGTCGCGAAGGATCTCAAACGCCAAGGGAGGGCTGACATTGCGGAAGTGCGGTCGCTCGCGGATGCGGAACTATCGGCAGCCCGCACCACCGACAGCGAGCAGCACGAGCACGGCGAGCCCGAGCAGCAGGGCGAAGGTCCTGAACTTCATTGGGGAGGAAGTCTACACCGGTTTGAAATCAACCCGATCCCTGCTCCCCCTCCTCCAGATCCACCTCCGGCACCACCTCGCCGACCCGCAGACCGCGCGCGTTGTAGACCGGCGGGCTGTAGAGATCCGCGAGCTCCTCGAACTCGGCGGCGGAGAGCGATCCGAGCTGCCGAAGCACGTCCAGCACCACCCCGTCGCGGCAGCGCTCGCCGCCGTCCGCGATCTTGACCACGATCCCCAGCGCCACCGGGCCGCGCACCGCCAGGCTGTAGAACCCCTCGGCCCCCTCCTTGGCCAGGAGCCGGCCGCCGGTCGACTCCATCAGGCGGGTGGTGAACCGTCCCCGGCCGGCCACCATGACCGGCACCCCGGTCATGGCATGGACGATCCGATCCAGCGCTCTGGCCAGCTCGCCTCCCAGCCCTGCCGCGAGCGGATGGGCCAGGGCGGCATAGCCCCGGGCGGCGGCCGAAAGCGGCATGTGGTAGACGGGCACGCCGCAGCCGTCCATCCCGATCCCCACCTGCTCCCGCGGCACCCGGCAGATCTCAAGCACGTGCTCCAGGATGCGCTGCTGCAGCGGGTGGTCCGGGGCGACGTAGTCCCGGGGAGAGAACCCCAGGAGCTGGCAGGCCAGGAGCATGCCCGCGTGCTTGCCCGAGCAGTTGTTGTGGAGCGGGCCGGGCTTGATCCCCTCGCGCTGGAGCCGCAGGGCGCTCTCCTTGCCCAGGGGAACGTGGGCGCCGCAGAGGAGGTCTCCGACGCCGAACCCGCCCCGGGCGAGAAGATCCTCGGCTCCCCGGGTGTGCTCGGGATCGCCGTTGTGCGAGGCGCACATCAGGGCGATGTCGGCGGGCGTCAGGTTGTAGCGCTCCGCCCCTCCGGCAAGCAGGAGGGGCAGGCACTGAAACGGCTTGGCGGCCGAGCGGAGGTAGGTGGATGTCTCGGGGTCGCCCAGATAGGCGACCAGACGGCCCTCGGGAGTCGCGGCGGCCACGGCGCCGAAGTGCCAGGATTCCGGCAGACCGCTGCGGACGACCGTGGCTATTCGGGCAAACACGGGTCGGGCAAACAGGGGCCGGATGAACAGGGGAGTCGGCTCTACCGCTCGGCGGCAACGGCCGCTTCCACCGAGTCGTAGGTGGGAAACAGCGAGTCGAGGCGGGCGACCTGGAGGAGCTTGCGGATGCGGTCCGAGGGGTTGACCAGGATCAGCTCGCGCTTGGAGTTGCGGAAGCGTCCCAGGTAGCCGACCAGCTCGCCGATGCCCGTGGAGTCGATGAAGTTGATCTTGGAGAAATCGACGATGACGTGCCCGCGGTCGTCCTCCAGGGTGCGCTCCAGGGTCTGGGCGAAGAACTGCGCGCTCTCTCCCAGCTTGATGACCCCTTCCACGTTGAGAAGGGTGAACCCGTCGATGTTGCGCTTCTGGACGATCATTGGGGATGAGAAGTCTAGCACGGCGCTGCGCCAGGTGAACCGCCGAGGGCGTAGGTGGTGGGCAGGACGTCTGCTACCATTCTACCGAGGTGGAAACAAAGATGGAGACAAAAACTGTCGAGCTCTCCGTAGCGCAAGGCCAACTGGCAGAGTTGGTGGCGCAGGCCGCCGCCGGCACGGAGGTCGTCCTCACAGAGGGCAATACACCACGGGCACGCCTTGTCGCGATGGCACCCGGCCAAGCGCGGCGTGTGCCGGGTCTGCACCCCGGCAGCATGAAAGCCTCCGACGACTTCGATGCGCCGCTTCCAGATGAGTTCTGGACGCCGACGGCGTGAAGCTGCTTCCCGACACCCACACCTTCATCTGGTGGGACACTGAGCCGGCGAAGCTTTCGGCAGCGGCCTTGGCTCTGTGCTGCGACCCGGCGAACCAGCTCGTCCTCAGCGTTGCCAGTCTTTGGGAAATCCAGATCAAACGTCAGTTGGGTAAGCTGGAGCTGCGGCTGCCCTTGTCCGAAATCGTGGCCCATCAGCAGGAGACGAACGGTGTCACCATACTGCCGATTGTTCAGACGCACGTACAGGCGTTGGATGATCTTCCACTCGTCCATCGGGACCCGTTTGACCGCCTGCTCGTAGCTCAGGCCATTGCCGAAGGGGCAGCGCTCGTCAGCGGGGACTCCGTCCTGGAGTCCTATCCTGTTCAGGTCCGCTGGTAGCTCGCTCAGAGAGCCTGGCGCGCAGCCTCGAAGTCCCGGGCCGGAGAGGTCTTCGTCTCCCTCGGTTCGGTCCACCTCTCGCCCGATCCCCGCTTCCGGGCCTGCCAGGAAAACAGCACGATGGCCGTGTAGGCGGACGCGACGAGGCTTGCCACCAGGAGAAACCCGAGCTTGGCGATCGTCGGGTTGGCCGACAGCATCAAGACGGCCAGGCCGGAGCCGACCACGAAGACGTTGGCCAGGACCCGGAGGTAGACGGCACCCTCGTCCCCTTCCTCCAAACGTTCGTGGAAGGCGAGATGGATTCCGTAGTCGAGACCCACGCCGACTCCCACGGCCAGGAACGAGGACGTGGCCACGCCCATCTCCAGCCCGAGCCAGCCGGCTGCCCCCAGCGTCAGGAGCAAGGCCCAGACGTTGGCGGCGATGCACCAGAGAGTCCTTCCCCACCGGCCTGTAGCGACCCCGAGCGCCAGCAACGCCAGCAGCAGAGAGGTGGCGACGGACGACGCCTGGCTGGTGACGATCGACTCGATCAAGACCCTCCCCCGCTCCGCGCTGCCGCCGATACGGGCTTCGACGAGCCGCGGATCGAAATGACGCCGCACCGCGTCGTCGAGCTTCCGCCGCACCTGCGTCGACGTCCCATAGTCGTCCTTCGCCGTGAAGAAGATGAGGCGCGTCACGGCGTGCGAGCGGTGGAGGAAGAACCTCTCCAGGGTCTGCTCGTTGAAGATCTGGAAGGTATCCAGAATCCTCCGGACCTCCGGCTTGGAGGACGGGATGGGCGGACGCTCCGCAGCCGCGCCGGCCAGCTCCCAGGCGCGGTCCCGGACCAGATCGACGATCGAGAGAGAGGCCGTCACATCGGGGATCGCCCGGACCTCGTTCTGGAGTTTCTCGAGAACGGCGAGCAGCGCCGGCTCGGTCCACGGCCGCCCATCCTTGCGCTCCAGCGCCAGATCGAACTGGTACAGGCCGACCGACTCCTTCTCGAACCAGCGGACGTTCTGGACGATCGGATCGTCCGGCCGGAAGTTGCGGGTCCAGCCGTCGTCGACGCGGAGGCGGACGATGCCCGGGATCAGCACGAGCGACAGCACGATGGGGACCGCCCGGTTCCGCCAGAGGGGCGCCACCGCGTCCAGGGACCACGAGCGCTCGCTCCACTTCGGACGGGCATGGATGGGGACGAGCGCGAGCACGGCCGGAACCAGGGTCACGCTGATGATCCAGGAGATGCCGATGCCGATGCCGGCCAGAAAGCCGAAGACCTGCAGGGCCGGGGAGTCCGTCGCCAGGAATGAAGAGAAACCGATCACCGTGGTCAGGGTGATGGCCGTGCAAGGGAAGAACAGCCGCCGGAGCACCTCGAAGGCCAGCGAGGATGCGGAACGCTCCGGGTGGACCGCGCGGAGGCGCAGGAACTCCCCGAAGAAGTGGATCTCGTCCGCGATTCCCAGAACCATGATGAGGACCGGAATCATCGCGGTCATCAGGGACAGGGGATGGCCCAGGCGCGCCAGGATCGCCAGGGTCAGCACGACCGTCAGGCCCGACTGGAGCACCGAAAGGGTGACCAGGACCCACGAACGGAACAGAATCCAGAACAGCAGGCCGATGAGCAGGAAGCACCAGGGCAGCAGGATCTTCAGATCGTGGAAAATCGCTTCGCCCAGGCCATTGAGGACCACCTGCCGGCCGATCAGCCGGACCTGGTACGTCCCGGGGCTCCGGGTATCCAGCTTCTCCTTGGCCTGTTGTACCCGCCGTTCGATGTCGTGCACGCCCGATCCCGAAAAGGCTGGCATCTCCAGGAAGACGGTCCGGCGCGAGCGGCCCACGGCCAGGAGATCGGTGGAGGCGGTCTTGCGCAGCGCGGCGTCGATCCAGGCGGGATCCGGAGTGTGCAGCCAGTAGGGCTCGCCCTCGACCGGGGAGATCCGGAAGCGCCCCCGGTAGAGCCGCTCGAAGAGCAGAATGTTGATGTTGTGGCTCTCCGCCATCCTGGACAGGAAGAACCGGAGGTCTTCCCGGAAAGCCGGGTCGGTGACGGAGCCCCGCCGGCTTTCGAAGGCGATCATGAGCCGGTCGTCCGAGCCGAACGTCTTGCGAGCCGCCTCGTCGGCGGCGAGAACCTCGCTTCCCGCGGGGAGAAGCTCCTGGTCGCTCACCCGGATGCGCAGATCGGCCAACGGGCGGGCCAGCCACACGCACAGCACGATGCTCCCCGCGACAGCGAGGCCCAGGATCCAGCGGGAGTCGTTCGTCCCGGAGCTCATGGCAGCGCCTCGCCGCCGGCTGGCGGCGGGCAGAAGACCTCCACCTCGGCTCCGGTGCCCGAGCGGGTCAGCTCTCCCGCGTCGAGGGCATCGCCGTCGCCGTCCTCATCGTCAAGAAAATCGTTCGCCGCGTAGCGCAGCGTTTCCGGGCCGGCCGCGGCGGGGCCGGGGCCCGGCAGCAGCCCGGGGTCGAGACCGCGGCGCACCCACACAGAGGAAGAGGCACGGATGAAAGCTTCACAGTCCGCGGGATCGATCCCCGGCCAGGGGGTCGAGCGCTGCTGAAGGAGCTGATAGCGCGCGAGCGGCTCCGCGGGCAGATCGATCGGATCTCCCCAGAAAGGGGCCGTGATCGGAAAGACCTGCTCTCCACCCTTCCAGGCCATGGAAAGAGGGGCAGGGTGCAGCGGCTTCGTGCGGACCGCCTGCCAGCCGATCAGGGCCAGAGCGAGAAGAAAGAGCGCCGCCATGCGGCGCTCCATCGTAAAAGAAGAAAACATGAGGCCGGAGATCAGTTGATCGTGAACGCCCGGCCAGGCTTCAGGGAGAGCGTGTTGCCCTGGGCGCTGGTCAGGGTCATGGCGTTGGTGAGCACGTAGACCGTTCCCGGCGCGGGGGGGAAGCTCGTGACGTTCGAGTTCACGACCTGAACCGGATCGCTGGAGTTGAAGGCTTCGCCATTGAGGACGAACGTCGCGAAGAACCGCATCGTCTGCGTGGCGGGGTAGGCCGAGCCCGACCTGTTGGCCGTCAGGGAGCTCGCCGGAGAGGGCCGCGAGCTGTCCAGGGTGATGACCAGGTCGCCAAGCCCTTCGACCCTGCCGTGCGTGAAGGTGTCCACCACCTTCAGCGAGGTGGTCTGGCGGCCATCCGAAGTCGTGGTGGTCTTCCCCACCTCGGCCTTGATGGCACCAAGGGTCGCCGCGTTCAGGGAGGGACCGCCGTTGACGGCGATTTCATGATCCCGGTTGCCGTTGCATGTGAAAATCGTGCCTTGGGGGAGGGCGGAGATGGCGGCCGAGGCCTCCTGCAGCCACATCCAGCCACCTCCGGCCAGCAGAACGGCGGCAGCGGACGAAAGGGCAAGCTTCTTCGAAAAACGAACCATGAGACGCTCCTTGGGGGCAAAAGCCCGAATGAAGCCGCGAACGACAGAAAGCCGGGCGGCCAGGGTTAGCAGGGAGCAAGGACGTTACCTCTACAACTCGATCACCGGCGAGAAGCAGGAGGCGAGCGATACAGGGCCTTGCATATCCCTAATCTCCCTGGTGCACCAAATGTTTAAAGACGAGCCTGAGAATCCACTATCTCAGGCCGCTGGCTCAGACCGAGAAAAAAGAGCGCCGCCTTGCGACGCTCTATCGAAAAGAACGAAAACATAGGTCCGGATCGATCCACTTACTTGGTGATGGTGAAGGCCTTGCCCGGCTGCAGGTCGATCGTGTTGCCCGACGCGCTCGTCAGGGACAGAGCGTTCGTGAGCACGTAGGTCGTACCCGGCGCCGGCGGGAAGCTCTGGACGCTCGAGCTGACCACCTCAACCGCACCGGTGGACTTGAAGACCTCGTTGTTGAGAACGATCACGGGGAAGAACCGCATCGTCTGGGTGGCCGGGAAAGCCGAGCCCCTCTGGTTGGACCTCAGCGAGCTCGGAGGAGCCGTCCGGGAAGCGTCCATACCGATCGCCAGATCGCCGGCGCCCTCGACTTTACCCAACGAGTAAACGTCGTCGACCCTGAGATTCGTCACCTGGTGACCCTGGGAGTCCGTGAAGGTAGTTCCGGTGGTCGCATCGATGCCGCCCACGGAGGCCGCAGTCAGGAAGGGTCCCCTGTTGAGGGCCAGGAGGTGCGATTTGTCCCCCTTGCAAGTCACGCGGACGCCAACCGCGATCTGGGCGGCCGAGGCTTCCTGCAGCCACATCCAGCCACCTCCGGCCAGCATCACCGCGGCAACGGACGACAGGGCGAGCTTCTTCGAAAAACGAACCATGAGACGCCTCCTTGGGGCCATAGCCCCGAATGAAGCCGCGACGGCAGAAGAGCCGGGCGGCCAACGTCAGCCGGGAGCCAGGCCAGACCTCTCCTGATCACGCACCGGCCAGAAGCCGGGTCGTATAGAGGGTCTTGCATGCTCCCTACCCTCCCTGGTGCGCTAAATGTTTAAAGACGAGCCTCAGGAGGCTCTGTTTCTCCGGACTTGACCTGAGGAGGATCTGCGCGCCGAGCTGTTCATCCCGGCGGATGCCGGGATGGCCGACTGGTTCCGCCGCTGAATCCGTCGAAAATCAGACGAGCGTGTGGAAGACCTTCTGCACGTCGTCGTCCTGCTCGAGCCGGTCGACCAGCTTCAACACTTCCGTGGCCTCCTCCTCGGGCAGCTCGGTCGGAGTCACGGGGATGTACTCCGACTCGGAGAAGAGCGGCGTGATGCCGCGGTCTTCCAGCGCCTTCTGGAGCTGGCCGAAGTCGTTGAACGCGCAGCGGATGACGAGCTGCGGCTCGCCCTTCTCGCCCGTGCTCTCGCCGATCTCCTCCAGCCCGTGGTCGATCAGCTCCAGCTCCATCTCGTCCGCGTCCAGGCCCGCGGGGTTCAGGCGGAAGACTCCCATCCGCTTGAACTGGAAGTTCACGCTTCCCGAGTTGCCGAGGTTGCCGCCGCCCTTGTTGAAGTGGGTGCGCAGGTTGGACACGGTGCGCGTCGGGTTGTCCGTCGCGGTCTCGACCAGGATGGCCACCCCATGCGGGGCGAAGCCTTCGTAGACGATCTCCTGGAAGTCCTCCGCCTCCTTGCCCGCCGCGCGCTTGATCGCCGACTCGACCTTGTCCTTTGGCATGTTGACGTTGCGTGCGTTCTGAACGACCCGCCGCAGCATCGGATTGCCCACGGGGTCCGGCCCGCCCGCCTTCACGGCAATGGTGATTTCCTTGCCGATCCGGGCGAACGCCTTCGCCATCCGGTCCCACCGGGCGAACATCGTGTGTTTTCTGGTTTCGAAGATGCGTCCCATGGAGGAGAATCTAGCCCGATCGTCCAGGCAGAGTAAAGGCCGAGTCTATGGCCGGGTACGGGGACCCCGTCAGCGGCGGCCGATCGCGTCGTCGACGAACTGCGCCAGCCGCGCCTGCTCGGGGGCGTCCAGGACCTCGCCCAGATACTCCTTGAGAGCCTCGGGATCGCGGAAGACGCGGCGGTCCGGATGGTTCGAGTTGCGGATGACCCGCTCGACCTGGAGCGCGAACACGGCGCTGTCCCGGATCAGGAGGGCGGTGCGCTCGAGCTGCGGAGCCACGCCGGAGAGGAGCTGGATCAGCCCCTGGGCCACGGGCACGGGGAAGACGTCCGCCTGCAGCAGGTCCACGACCCCCACGTACTTGCGCGCCAGCCGGTTGATGATGGCGCGGTGCTCCGCGACGAACTGCGTCACTTCTTCCAGGGCCAGCGGGCTCGCGAAACGCGCCTCCACCAGTCTCCCCACCAGGTTCTGGGCCTTGTGCATTCCGTCCTCCGGATACCGGTTGCTGCGAGTGGCCGGTAGTGTACCGCAGGCGCCCGGAACATTACCCAGGCAGGTCGTCCCCTGGCAGGCCGCGTGCTAGGATCGCGGCGAATTCTTGCCATGAAGACTTCGCCACGGCAGCGCCGCGGTCCCCTCGCCGGACTGCGGGTGATCGACGCCTCGCGCGTCCTGGCCGGCCCCTATCTGGCCATGCTCCTGGGCGACCTCGGGGCCGACGTGGTCAAGGTCGAAAAGCCGGACGGCGGGGACCAGACGCGCGGCTGGGGTCCGCCCTTCGTCGGGCCTCCGGAGTCCCGGGTCAGCGCCTACTTCGTCTCGGCCAACCGCAACAAGCGCTCCGTGGTCCTCGACCTCAAGACCCCGGCCGGGCGCCGGGTCTTCCGCAAGCTCCTCGCCACCGCGGATGTCCTGGTGGAGAACTTCCTGCCCGGAGAGTGGCGCAAGCTCGGGTTCCGCAGCTCCTCCTCTTCCTTCAAACGCTCGAACCCGAAGCTGGTCCATGCCACGGTCACCGGCTACGGCGCGGGCGCGGACGCCGACCGCCCGGCCTACGACGTGATCCTCCAGGCGGAGTCCGGGCTGATGTCGCTCACCGGGTTTGATGAAGGTGAACCGGTGCGGGTGGGGGTGGCGGTGATCGACTTTCTGTCCGCGCTCTACGGCGTCTCGGGAGTGCTCGCGGCCCTGGTGCAGCGTGGAGTGACCGGCACGGGGCAGCGGGTCGAGGTCTCGATGATCGACGCGGGCACCGCCTTCCTCTCCTACGCGGCGCAGTCCTGGCTCGCGGATGGACGCCAGCCCCCTGCCCTGGGGTCGCGCCACCCGAACCTCGCCCCCTACCAGGCGTTTCCGACCCGCGACGGCTGGTTCCTCGTCGGCGTGGGGAGCGAGGACCAGTGGCGCCGCTTCTGCGACGCGCTCGGCCGGCCGGAGCTGGCCACGGACAGCCGTTTCGCCAGCAACGCCGACCGGGTCCGCAACCGGGAGGACCTCGACGCGCTGCTGACCGGGATCTTCCGGGAGCGTCCGGCCGCGGAGTGGGACCGGGCGATGCGCGAGCACCGCATCCCCGCGGCGGCTCCGGCCACGGTCGGGGAGTCGGTGGAGCGAGCCTGCGCCCGGGGACAGCTCGTGCCGCTTCCGGCCGGGGCCTACGGCGATCTGTACACCCTCGCCGCGCCCTTTCTCCTCGACGGCCGGCGCGCCATCCCCTTCCTCCCTCCGCCGGCGCTGGGAGAGCACACGGAGGAGGTCCTGCGCGAAGCAGGACTGCTCCCGCCGTCATGAACGAGCCCTGTACCAGCCAAGGGGGCAGCGGCCGCGGGCTGCTGGCGGCGGCCCTGGTCCTGCTGATCCTCGGCTGCCTGGTCCAGGCGGCCTGGGGCTACTCCTACGTCGACCTCTCGGGCCATGCCGAGGGGAGCGACGACGCCTACATCTCCTTCCGCTATGCCCGCAACCTGGTCGCCGGGCACGGACTGGTCTTCAACCCCGGGGAGCGGGTGGAGGGCTACACCAATCTCCTCTACGTGCTCCTCCTGGTGCCGGCGGCCTGGCTGGCTCCGGACCGCCTCTACCCCATCGCAATAGGGCTCAATATCCTGTTCGCGGCGCTGGCGACGGTCCTCCTCTTCGGCTTCGTCCGGGAACGGCTGGGAGGGCTGAGCGGAGGGCTGGCCGCCCTGGTCCTCGCCCTCTGCCCGCCCCTCTGGATCGGGGTGGCCTCCGGGCTGGAGACGCCGCTGGTCCTCTGTCTCCAGGTGGCCCTCTGGGTGTTCGCCGAACGCGCCGAACGAGCCGGGCGAGGAAGGAGAATCACGCTCCTGGCCGGCCTGGCGGTCCTCTCCTGCCTTGTCCGGGCGGACGGCTTCCTGGCTCCCTGCCTCGTCGCCGTGTACCTGCTGCTCAAGGGCCGGCGGCGGGCGGCGCTGGCGGTGGGCGGCGCCACCGTGCTCACCATGGCGGGTCTCGTAGCCTGGCGGCTCTCCTACTATGGCTGGCCCCTGCCGAACACCTACTACGCCAAGGTCGCGGGGTCCGTGCTCGGCCGCGCGGGGACGGCGCTGCCGCAGCTCTCCCGCATCCTGCTGACGACCGGGCTGCTGGCCCATGCCGCCGCCCTCGCGGAGTGGCTGCGCCGGGACACGCGGCACGGCGAGCGGCTGGCCTCCGCCCTCTCCTTCCCCCTGCTCTTCGCCCCCGCCTGGGTGGGCTACTGGATCTACGTCGGGGGCGACGTGTTCTACGAGCGGTTCCTGCTGATCCTCTACCCCCTGGGGGCCTACGCCGTGCTCCCCCTTCTGGGCGAGCTGCGAGAGGTGCCCCGGCGGACGCTCGCCGCTGCCGTCGCCGGGCTGCTGCTGATCCAGCTCGTCCAGCTCGTGAACGACCCCCGGTACAGCTACCGCCTGGACCGTTACGACCGCTGGGTGCTGCTGGGCCGGCACCTGGCGCGGACCCACCCCGGGGCGACCCTGGCCATCGGCGCGGCGGGCAAGGTCCCCTACTTTTCGGGGCTCCGGGCCATCGACACGCTGGGGCTGACCGACGCCCACATCGCCCACGTGCCCGCGAACCCCTGGCTGAATGTGCCCGGGCACACCAAGCGCGACATGCGCTACGTGCTGGATCGCCGCCCGCAGCTCATCGCCGGCTGGATCGACCACGGCCTGGACCTGGTCCTGGAGATGTCCCGCTTCGAATACGAAGCCGAGGGATACCGGATCCGGTTCCTGGTCAACACCCTGCAGGAGCCCCAGGAGCCGAACCTGATCGACGTGTCGGGGATGAGCGGAGAGGAGAT
>JANOCF010000428.1:0-2752 GCA_031412055.1 Holophagales bacterium
CGCCTCGGTCGGACTCCTCGTCCTCCTCACCAGTATTGCGGGCACTGCCCGCCGGCTGGGGGCCGGCGGGGAGCACGCGGCCGATCCTGCCCATCTTGGAGACTCCATGGGCGAGGAAGCTCACAACGTCCAGCCGTGAGACCTCCTGCTCTTCGAGGAGATCGACGGCATAGGACTCGGGCTCGTCGAACATGGAGACGATGAGATCGGAGCCGCGGATCTCGTCGCGGCCGGAGCCTTCGACGCGCACGGCGGCGCGGGCCAGGGTGCGCTGGGCGGCCAGGGAGAGACGGGGCTCGAGGTCGCCGTCGTCCTCCAGCCCTTCGATCTCCTCGGCCAGGTAGTCGGCAAGGCGCTGCTGGACGCGCCGGACGTCGGCGCCCGCGTTGCGCAGGACCTCCGAGGCTTCGTCGTCGAAGGTGAGGGCGTAGAGCAGGTGCTCCAGGCCGGCGTATTCGTGACCCAGGCGTCCGGCCTCGCTCATGGCCAGCGACAGGGAGATCTGAAGGTCTTGGGACAGCCTCATGGTTGGTCGTCTCTTTCTTCGGTGGGCTCGATGGTCAGGAGCAGGGGCATGCCGTTCTCCCGGGCCTCGGCCATCGCTTCCGCCACCTTGGTTTCGGCGACGTCCTTGGTATAGATCCCCGCCACGCCGACGCCCTTGTGGTGAACCTGGAGCATGACCAGGGTCGCCTCGGGAGGCGACTTGTGGAAATGCGTCATCAGGACGTGCACGACGAAGTCCATCGACGTGTAGTCGTCATTATGAAGGAGCACCTTCCACCGTCGCGGTCGCTTCGCCTTGCGCCGCTTCTCGGTGGAGACATCGGACTCCTGCTCTGGATCAAACGTAAATCGAGCCATGCCGGATTCCACGGTATGCCGAGCGGGGGGAGCGAGGCAAGATGGCATTGCGGCAGTGCCCCGAAGCGGGTACACTGTTGCGGAGATCTGCGACTTGACCGCGCGGTGGCGCGACAGGGGGAACGATGGGTTGGCAAGACAGAATCGTCGTTGACCCGGAAATCCTGGTCGGCAAGCCGGTGATCCGGGGAACGCGGATCTCCGTGGAGTTGATCCTCGACCTCTTGACCCGAGGCTACACCCGCGAGCAGATCCTGGAGCAGTACGACCACCTCACTCCGGATGACATCCAGGCCTGCCTGGCGGGCCCCTATAAAGCGAGAAGGCCGGAGTAGGGCGAACCCACCCCGGCCTCGATCATCCTTCTTTCGCCTCAGTGGCTCTCGATCCAGCTCAGGAGCCGCTCCCAGGCGAGCGTCCGGGCGTTGGTCGCCGTAAAGAGGTCGGCGTGGCCGTACTCGGTGAGGTTGGGGCCGCCCGGCTCCAGGTCAACCACGTGGTGGGTGACATCCTGGCTGCCCAGCAGCGTCGTGGTGTAGATCCCGTAGTCGCCGAACCCGCCGTCGGCTCCCAGGTAGAAGACCGGCACCGTGATCTCGTCCAGGTGGTCGTCGAACGGCACGTCCACGATGGACTCGTCGTCGCAGATGGCCGCATCGCCTTCGAACGTCTCCTTGAGCGGCTGGTAGGGCGAGGACCGCTTTTCCATAGTGAGCAGCGTCTGCGTCGGCGTGTAGTTGAGGCTCTGGGGCTTGCCGTCGACAAGGTTGCCGGCGGCGGTGAAGTGGTACAGCGGCACCGGCGCCAGCTCCGGGGGAAAGAAGAGGAAGGTCATGGCGCCCACCGCCAGCCCGGCCTGCAGGTTGGTGAAGCCTGGCAGGAACGGCGACGGCCTCTGAGGCTGGGACGTTGCCAGCTCCCCGATCGTGGCGATGAGCACGCCGTTGCCGCTCTGGTACGTGCCGCTCTCCCAGAGCTCCCGGCTGGCCTGGTAGCGGATGCAGGCGCCCTCGCGGAGCTCCTCGACATCCGTCTTCAGGTAGATGTCCACGGGGATGAAGCCGCGCACCTGGTGCAGCTCCTCCTGGATCTGGCTCTCGGCGTTCAGATAGGCATAGCCGATCTGGCCGCCGCGGCTCCAGCCGAGGAGAAACATCTTCCCGGGGTCGTGGTCGGTGATGGAGCGCACGCGCCGCGCCACGGCCATTCCAAGGCCCAGGTCGCGGGCGTCCCGCTCGATTCCCCAGTTCTTCATGAAGGCGAAGTTGGTGACCGACGCCGGTACCAGCGTCCAGCCGAGGTCGATGCCCCAGACGTCCACGCCCTCAAGGGCCAGGAAGACGGGGAGCTTGCGCAGCGAGTTGGTGAGGAAGGCGGCGCGGAAGTCCCAGATGTCGCCGTGGACCATCATCAACGACCGGGAGCTGACGGCCGGCACCCAGGGCGCGGTCTCCCGCACGATCCGATGAAGCCCGATGACGTCGTAGGCGCCGGTCCCAACCGGAAGCCGGAAGGAGTATTCGGCAATGCCTCCGAGGCTGCTGGTGAGCACCCGGCGCTTGGGCCGGACCCTCGCGCAGGCGGTCCGGAGATCCGGAGACACCTGCGAGCAGATCTCGACCAGGGTCGTGCGGAAGTTCAGCTCCGCGGTGGTAGGCCGGACGTCGGCGCCAGCCAGCGCGGGAAAAGCCAAGGCGAACACGAAAAGAGCGAGCTTACGCATCCTTACCTCCCAGAAAACGGCCCTGCGGCCGCTTCAGATACTACTGCACCTGCTCTTTGGTCTTCAGGAAGCGGACGTCCGGCCAGTCCTCGCCGGTGCTCTTGAGATGCCAGGGGTTGCGGGCGAGGAAGACCGGCGCGCCGTTGTGGTCCTCGGCCAGGCTGC
>JANOCF010000429.1:0-2190 GCA_031412055.1 Holophagales bacterium
TGGACGGCTACCTCGCCAAGATCCTCGCCGCCGGGCTCAAGGTGGCCATCTGCGACCAGGTCGAAGACCCCGCGCAGGCCAAGGGGCTCGTCCGGCGCGAGGTCACCCGGGTGGTCACGCCTGGCACGATCAGCGACCCGGGCCTCCTCGACGGCAAGGAGGAAAACCTCCTGGCCGGTTTGACCTGGGAAGGCGGCCAGTCGGGGCACGGTGCGGGCGCCTTTCTCGACCTCTCGACCGGCACCTTCTTCGTCCGGCGGTGGGGGAGCGCCGAAGAAGGGGTCGACGACCTTGCCCTGCTCCGGCCCCGGGAGGTGCTCTTCCACTCCGACCGCGGAGAGGACGGCTTTCCCATGGAGATCCGCGAGTGGGCGGAGCGCGAGTGCCCCTGCCGCACGCCGCTGGCCGGCGACCGGCTGTTCGATCCTCGAAGGGCCGAAGAGCTGCTGCTGCGCCAGTTCCAGGTCGCCACCCTCCGCGGCTTCGGGCTCGTCGAAGGCGAGGCCGCCGTCCGCGCCGCGGCTGCCGCCCTCGCCTATGCCCAGGAGACCCAGAAGAGCCTTCTTTCTCACGTGCGCGGCGTCGCCGTCCGGGAGTCCCGGGATCGCCTGATCCTCGACGCCGCCACCCTGTCCAACCTGGAGGTCTTCCGTCCCCAGCGCGCCAGCGCCGAAACCACGGGGAGCCGGCGCCGCACGACCCTCCTGTCGGTCCTCGACCGCACCGTCAGCCCTCCGGGCGGCCGGACCCTGCGCGAATGGCTGCGCCGGCCCCTGGTGGATCCCGAAGCCGTCGCCGAGCGCCACCGGGCCGTGGGCGACCTGGTCTCGGACAACCCGCGCCGCGAGCGCATCCGCGAGCGGCTCGCCCGGATCGGAGACCCGGAGCGCATCCTGGCCCGCGCCGTCCTCGGCACTCTGACTCCCCGCGAGGCCGGAGCCCTGCGCGACGGCCTGGCCGAGGTGCCGGCCATCCTCGCAGAGCTGAGCGGTCCTGGAGATGGTGATGGCCTCCTCGCCGGCATCGCCGGGGTCGACCCCATGGCGGACCTCTACGCCGAGCTGGCGCGCATGCTCGAAGAGGCTCCGGCG
Source organism: Holophagales bacterium (assembly GCA_031412055.1). GTDB lineage: Bacteria > Acidobacteriota > Thermoanaerobaculia > Multivoradales > UBA5704 > DATMER01. The sequence goes on from JANOCF010000429.1 coordinate 1,092, forward strand.
CCGACGATGCAGGATGGCGGCGTCATCGCTTCCGGAATCGACCCCGAGCTCGACAAGTACCGCTCCCTCGCCCGGGACAGCAAGCGCCACATCCTGGCCCTGGAGATCCGCGAGCGCGAGCGCACCGGCATCTCCTCCCTGAAGATCCGCTACAACCGGGTCTTCGGCTACTACCTGGAGATCACCAAGGCCAACCAGCAGCGGGTGCCGGCCGACTACATCCGCAAGCAGACCCTGGTCAACGCGGAGCGCTACGTCACCCCGGAGATCAAGGAGCTGGAGGAGCAGATCCTCTCGGCGGAGGAGCGCCAGATCTCCCTGGAGCAGGAGCACTTCCTCAAGCTCACGGCCACCATCGCGGCGGCGGCCCCCGGACTGTCCGCGCTGGCCACCGCCCTGGGAACCCTGGACGCCCTCGCCTCCTTCGCGGAAGCGGCGGCCCGGCACCGCTACGTGCGGCCGGTCATGGGACCGGCGGGCGGCCGGATCTGCATCCGCGAGGGGCGCCATCCCGTGGTCGAGCTGGCGAGCCGGGACGCCTTTGTGCCCAACGACGTGGAGCTGGACGGCGAAAAGGCCTCGATCGTCGTCCTCACCGGTCCTAACATGGGCGGCAAGTCGACCTACCTGAGACAGGTGGCGCTGATCGTCCTCATGGCCCAGGCCGGCAGCTTCGTGCCCGCGGACGAGGCCGAGATCGGGGTCGTGGACCGCATCTTCACCCGCGTGGGCGCGTCCGACGACCTGGCGCGGGGCGAGTCCACCTTCATGGTGGAGATGATCGAGACCGCCAACATCCTCCGCCACTCCACGGAGCGCAGCCTGGTCATCCTGGACGAGGTGGGGCGGGGCACGGCCACCTTCGACGGCCTGTCGATCGCCTGGGCCATCGTCGAGTACCTGCACGAGCACCGCAAGCCCAAGACCCTGTTCGCCACCCACTACCACGAGCTGACCGAGCTGGCCGCCCTGCTGCCGCTCGTGGTCAACCGCACCCTGGCGGTCAAGGAGTGGGACGAGAAGATCGTCTTCCTGCGCCGGGTGGTGCCAGGGGCGGCGGACAAGTCCTACGGCCTGCACGTGGCGCGGCTGGCCGGCC
>JANOCF010000430.1:0-1689 GCA_031412055.1 Holophagales bacterium
CGCTTCAGGTCCTCCAGGCTGGTGCGGTCCTCCTGGCGCAGCGCCAGCCAGGTCTCCACCTCGTGGTCGCCGGCGTTGAACCGCCGGAGACGCATGCCGCCCAGCGTGAAGGAGAACAGGTCCGAGATGTCCCGCGCCGTCATTCCGAGCCGCATGGCCTTGTCACGGTCGACCGTCACCTGGATCTCGCGCCGGCCGCGATGGATCGGCGAGGTGATGTCCTCCACCCCCTCGACCGTGGCGAGCCGGCGCTCGGCTTCCCCGGCCAGGGCGCTCAAAACGCTGCTGTCCTGGCCGAAGAACTTCACCGCGAAGAAGGTGCTGCTTCCCCCCTGCTCCGCCGAGTCGTCGTCGAAGGAGAGACGCACCCCGGGGATCTTCGGCAGGGCGTCGCGCAGGCTCGACCGCAGCTCCTGCATCTCGCGGTCCGTGAGGTCCGGCCGCGCCAGCGTGATGGTCGTGCCCGCCTCGTTCTCCTCGAAAAAGCTGTACAGGCCCTTCACCAGGAAACGATCCGGGTTGGCGTTGAGGAAGCGCTCGACCTCGTTCACCGCCCGCTCGCTGTCGGACTTGTAGGAGAAGTCCGCGAACTCGTAGTTGATCCGCAGCCGTTCGTTGGTGGTGGCCGAGAAGAACCCGGTCGGCACGAGCTTGAGCGCGAAAGGCACGAAGCCCGACACCAGGCCGACCACCACCAGGACACCCGTGGCCACCCGGTGCTTCAGGGTCCAGCGGAGGGCGCGGGCATAGCGCTCCTCCAGCCAGGACACGGCCCGCACCGGTTTCTGCGCCTTGACCTTGAGGTAGTGCGCCGAGACCAGCGGGATCAGGGTGAGCGACGAGAACAGCGACGCCAGCATGGTCAGCGCGATCGTGATCCCCATCTCGCGCAGGAAGATCGTGAGCTGGTTGCTGCTGCCCAGGATCAGCGGCAGGAAGACGATCAGCGTCGTGAGCGTGGAGCTGGTCACCGCGAGCCACACGTGCTGCGCCCCGTGAAGCGCCGCCTTCTTCCGGTCGGGCTCGGTGCGCTGCTCGCGGTCGATCGACTCCAGCACCACGATGGCGTTGTCCACCAGCATGCCGACCCCGAGCATCAGACCCATCATGGAGAGGATGTTCAGGGTCCCGCCGAGGAAGTACATGGCGCCGCAGGCCGCGATCACGGAGAACGGGATCGACAGCGAGACGATCAGCGTCGAGTCCAGGCGGCGCAGGAAGTAGTAGAGGATCAGCACCGCCAGCAGCGCGCCGATCAGCCCCGACTCGGTCAGCCCTTTGATGGCGCCGGTGATCTGCTTCGCCTGGTCCTCGAAGACGAACAGCTTGACGCCCTTGAGGAGCGGGTCCTTGTCGATGTCCTCCTCGATGACCTTGCGCACGCCCGTGGCCACCTCGACCGCGTTGGCCGTCGACTCCTTGTAGACGTCCATGGCCACGGCGTAGTCGCCCTCGAGATGCCGGCCGGTGGCCGAGGGCGGCTCCTCGTAGCGGATCTCGGCGATGTCGCGCAGCCGCAAACTGGTATTGGCGCCAGCGTTGACCGGCAGGTCGGCGATAGACTCGACCGAGCCGAAGGCGCCCAGGGCGCGGGCGGTGTAGCGCAGGCCGTTGGAGTCCACCTGTCCCAGGACCAGGTTCTGCGACGCGCCCTGCATGCGCTCGATCAGCGTCCCGAGGTCGACGTTG
>JANOCF010000431.1:0-6394 GCA_031412055.1 Holophagales bacterium
CGGCGCCGGCGGGTCGATCCCGCCGAACGCCACGCTGGTCTTCGAGGTCGAGCTGATCGGAGTGAAGTAGGCGCCTGACCGCAGGGGCGCGGATATCGCCGATACCGCGCCCCTACGTCCCCTTCCTACTGCTTTCCCTTCATATAGGCGTACTCCGGCCGGATGTCCACCGGCACGTCTTCCAGGCGGCCGATCGCGTCCAGCAGGCTCTTCCGCGGCTTGCCGTACTTGTCCAGGAACCGCTTGGTCCCTTCGTAGTCGCCGTTGGCCTGCAGCACCAGCATGTCGCGCAGCAGGTCGCGGAGCCCGCCCGGGAACTTCTCCGAGACGGCGTGGAAGCGGCCGGACTCGTCCACCGCCAGGGCGCCCTTCTCCATCAGGTAGTTGAACTGGGCGATCACGCCCTGCCCGTGCGCCTCGTGCACCCCGAAGCGAGCCGAGCGGAAGAGACCCGCCACGTAGGTGGGCTCCAGCGTGCGCCGCATCTCCTTCGGCATGTCCCCGCGCTCGATCAGGGCGAGGATGTTGTACATGCCCATCACGTCCGCCTTGGCCTCCTCCAGGGTGGCGTAGAGATCCTTGAGCTCCAGCCGCACCTCGGTCTTCTTGCCGCCCTTGTTGATGATCCCCGGTCCGAGGCCGTGCGACAGCTCGTGGTGGAGGACCTCGTTGAAGTAGGCGTCGAAGGCGACGTCCTTGATCTGGTCCTGGGCGATCACCCGCTCGGCGATCGGCATCAGGATCTTGTCGTACTTGGCGCGCATGGTGTTGCGCAGCAGCACCTTCTTCGAGCCCTTGGCCTCCCGCACCCGCTCGTCGTTGGGCAGGTTGAAGGCCAGGGTCTGCACGCCGGCCCGGGTGTCGCCCGAGGTGAACACGGTGTCCACGACCCGGATCGGGCTCTCGGTGCCGCGGTTTGGGTTCTTGTGCTCGTCTCCCAGCGGCAGATTGGTCTCCAGCCAGGGGAGCCGCTCCTTGTAGAGCGCCAGGGCCGACGACTCCTTGGGCAGGTTGACGGTGACGAAGGCCTCGAACGCCGTCTTGTAGCCGAACAGGCCGTCCTCGTAGGTCTCATAGGGGCCGATGGTGACCTCGACCGGCGCGTCCAGGTCCATCCACGCCATGTCGCTCTCGTAGTAGTCGTCGGTCTCAAAGGCCGTGGCGCGCAGCTCGAGGAAGCGCTTCAGCGAGGCGTTGTCCGTGGCCGCGGCGGCCTCGCGGAGGAGCTTCGCCGCGGGCTGCAGGAACTCCCGGTACTCCTGGGAGTAGGGGACGGCCTTGAGGCCGCCCTCGGGCGCGCGGCGGATCACGGTCGTGCCGGAGAGGAAGCTCTCCTTGTCGGCCGGGTGCTTCTCGACCCAGGACTCGAACTCCTGCTTGGTCATGTCCACGGGGTAGAAGCCCGCGCCTTCGGGATGCGGCATGTCGCCCAGGAAGGGCTTGTGGTCGTCGAGGCGGTCCCAGGGGCCGAAGTTGAGGTCGTAGAGCTGGCGGACCGGCCCGTTGTCCTTGGCGAGCTTCTGGCGCAGCTCCGGGTTGCCGGTCCACACCTGGCGCAGGAAGATCTCGTCCATGTGGCGGGCGGACTGGACCAGGAGGTCGAGGACCTTGCGGTCGCCGGCCGACAGGGCCGAGAGGTCGGCCTCCAGGTTGGTGGGCGAGAACTTGGCGAGTCTCTGCTCGATATCAGGCAAGGTCTTGATCTCCGAAGCCTGGGCTTGGTCTGCAGCCGGTTGCGCGCCGGCCGGCTCTTCCGCCGGAGCGCCGCAGGCGGCGAGCGCGACGCCTGCCAGACAGAGCGCCAGGCAGAGTAGGGTGAATCGCATCGGGTCTCCTTTTGTCTTCGGTCCGACTCATCGGACACCGTATGGTGGCATACCGATCAAACCTCGGGCTGAAGTTCAGGACTCCGGCTCCAGCACGGAGGCGCGGATGGCCAGGTTGAGGAACTTCTCCCCCTCCAGCAGCTCGGTCTTGCGGGGCTCCACCAGGAAGATCAGCTCCATCTCCTTCAGCTCGGGCTCCTCCTGGGCGATCGTCTCCCGCAGGGCCGCGGGACACTCCTCCACGGCATACACCCAGGACTCCAGGACCACATCCCGGGTCTGGATGTCGGCCCTGCCTCCGGGCCGGCCCGGCTCCCAGACCGGTACCTTCTTCTGGCTGTAGCGCAGGACCGGCGGCGGCCCGAGCAGGATGAGGACGCGCCCGCGCGCCGTGAGACTCCCCCGGATGCCTCCTTCCGAGTAGAGCCGGTCCGCGGCCTCGACGCGCTGGTAGAAGGTCTTCGCGGTGCCGTTGCCCGGCTCGTCCGGGTCGGGATCGCGCCGGCGCCAGAAGGTCTCCAGCCAGTCGACCGCCTCGCGGTTGGTGCGCATACGCTGCACCTGCCGCAGCTCGTCGGGCAGCATGAGCCACCGCGTGGGGCCGTCGGCCAGCCCGGCAGCGGTGGACGTCCGGCCCGGCGACTGGCATCCCAGGGCGAGCCAGGACAACAGGTGCAGGACGGCGAGCCGTCCCGCGCGAGCGCGCGCCATGCGGTCTTCCGGCCCTCCCTATCCCTTGCTTGGGCTAGTTGATGTTGCCGCCGTTGCCTTCCGGCTCCGGCGCTTCGAGGATGGTCCCGAAGTTCTTCTCGTACTGCTCCAGGTTCGCGCTCAAGGCGCGGATGATCCGCTTGAGGTGTCCCGGGCTGGTGATGACCCGGGCGGTGACCACGCCCTGCGGGGGCAGCAGGTTGATGAAGTCCAGGACGAACTCCTCGCGCGTGTGGCTGATCCGGAGAAGGTTCGAGTAGCGCCCCTTCAGCTCGTCGTCACTGATCTTGACCTCGAGTCCCTTCGGCGGCTCCTGCACGGTGGTCTCCTTGTCGGTAAGACTCGATGCTACCCCATTCCTCGGATCCGGGCTGCGCCGGCGCAGGTAGAGCGCCAGGTCCCCGACATTGGTACCGGTGACGCCGGTCCGGAGCAGGGCGCCGGGGACTTTATCCAGTGCGGCCAGGGAGTCGTGCCGGGACAGGGCTTCCCCGGGATCGATCCCCGCCCGCAGGACCGCTTCCCAGGTGCCGCCGTCCACCAGGGCGCCGGCCGTGCCGGTCGTGCCGTCCTCTCCGTCGGTGGCCAGCGCGAGGACGACTTCCTCTTCCTCCAACACCCGGGCCGCGGCCAGGGCCAGCTCGCCGTTGCGTCCGCCCCGGCCCGGCGATTCTCCCAACGTAACGGACGTCTCGCCTCCCAGGACGAGGGCCACGTTCGGGCCTTCCAGGGACCGGCCGCGGGCCACGAGGTCCATCGCGGCTCGGGAGGCTTCCCCGGTCAGCTCCCCTTCGCTGACGGCGAACCCCTGGCGCAGCGCCTCGTCCGAGGCTCCGGCCGCGGCCGTGCGGGCGCCGCCGAGGAGGACGGTCTCGACCTGAGGAGAATAGAAGAGACCGGACGCGATGATCGCGGGGTCGTCCCCGGGCACGTCGGAGAGGACGAGCACCAGCACCTTGCCGCGGACTCTCCGCAGCGCTCCGCCATCCTTGAGCGCGGAGAGCTGCTTGCGGACCCGGTTGATCTCGCCGATGGGCAGCCCCGAGGCCAGAAGCTCCTCGTGGGTGCGGACCAGGTCGTCCAGGGTCAGCCCCGGCGCGGGCAGCTCCACGCAGGCCGAAGCGCCGCCCGAGACCAGGGCGAGCAGGGTCTCGTCCGGAGCGGTCTCCTCCAGCCAGGAGGCCAGACGCTCCCCGGCGGCCACGCTGTCGCGGTCCGGAAGGGGATGGCCGCCCGTCAGCTCCTCCCATCCGGGAGCGGAAAGGGCAGGGCTGGTGTGAGGACGGATCAGCAGGCAGCGCGGAGCCTCGCCAGCTCCCCTCGCCATGGCGGCCGCCGCCTTGCCGACTGCCACGATCGAATCAAAACGCGGTGACCCCGGCGACCGCCGCGCCAGCTCCTCCCGAACCAACCGCTCCGGATCCACGGCCGCGAGCGCCGCGGCAGCCATCCGTCGAGCCGTGTCCGGGAGGGGTGCGGTCACTCCTTGGGGTTCTCCCGCCAGCGGACCCCGCCCGTGAACTCCCAGCGATGCTCGGGGAAGTAGAGGCCGATTCCCCGCTCGCGCGAGCTGACGGTGAAGGTGATCACCCGGCGCTGGTAGTCATAGGGAGCGCCGTCGCGGGAGTGGATCGCGGCATCGACCGTGTAGTCGCCCGGACCCAGGCGCAGGGCCGGGCAGGCCAGCCGGACCGTGGCCTCGCCCTGGAAGACGTCGGGAACGTACCCGCCCAGGTCGGTGTTCGTGCCCCAGCACTCGATCCCCCGCGGAGTGGCGACGGCAACGCCGAAGACGAAGTCCGAGAGCGGCTGGGCGGAGCGCGCCTTGATCTCGAAGACCGCCGGCTCGCCCGACTCCAGGTTGTAGCGCTCGCCGTCCACGGCCAGGAGGCGGACCGAGACGATCTCCGCCTCGCGGGAGCCCCAGCGCAGCGGCTCGCCGTCGGGTCCGACCTGGGTATTGAGCGGATGCTTCTGCCGCTGCTTCTGGGCCGCCTGGTGAGCCTCGCCCTCGATCTGCGCGACCTCCTGGCGGTAGGCGTCGATCACCCGCCGGGGCGTTCCGACCAGGCGCTGGACGCCGTTCTCCAGCCAGAGCACCCGGTCGCAGACACCCTCCACCAGGTCGAGCGAGTGGCTGACGAGAAGCAGGGTCTTGTCCTGGGCCAGGAACTCCTCGATGCGGCGGATGCAGCGGTGCGCGAACGCCTCGTCCCCGACCGCCAGCACCTCGTCCACCAGGAGCACGTCCGGGTCGGTGTGGATGGCCACCGCGAACCCCAGGCGCACGTACATGCCCGAGGAGTAGTTCTTGACCGGCTCTTCCATGAAGTCGGCCAGGCCCGAGAACTCGACGATCTCCTCGTAGCGCTGCTCGATCCGCTTGCGCGAAAGGCCGAGCACGGCGCCGTTGATGAAGACGTTCTCCCGGCCCGAGATCTCGGGGTGGAAGCCGGCGCCCAGCTCGATCAGGGCGGCCACCCGGCCGTCGACCACGATCCGCCCGGTGGAGGGCTTGAGCATGCCGGCCACCAGCTTGAGCAGGGTGGACTTGCCGGAGCCGTTGCCGCCGATCACCCCGAACGCCTCGCCCCGGCCGACGGTGAAGTCGACCCCTTCGATGGCAGTGATGGCCTCCTCGGGCTTGAGGTCGCGGGTGAGGCTGCCGCCGACCAGGGCGCTCTTCAAAGTCCGCAGCCGGTCGCCGGGCAGGGTGCGGCGGTAGAGCTTGGTCAGCCCCTCGACCCGGATTACGGGAGCGTCGCCGGCAGGTATGGCTTCCGGCTCGGTCATACCGCCTCCACCAGGGTCTCGCGCAGGCGCTCGAACAGCCAGGTGCCGAGCAGCCAGAAGGCCGTGCTGACCAGGGCCATCTGGAGCCACAGCTCGGACGTGGGCCAGCGGCCGTAGAAGAGGACCTCCTGGTAGGCCAGGGTGAACGGGGTGAACGGATTGAGCCGCACGATCCACCACACCGGCCGGATGTGCCGGATGGACTCCAGCGGGTAGAGCACCGGGGTGAGGAAAAACATCAGGGTCAGCAGGTTGGCCAGCAGGTCCCGGACGTCCTTGAAGTGGACCGTCAGGGCACCGACGCCGAGGGCGAGCCCGGCGATCATCGGCAGGTGGAGGAGGATCACGGCCGGCAGGAGCACGACGGACAATCCGCCCACGCCATGGTCGGTGAGCAGCCAGCTCGAAGCGACGGCCACCAGGATCACCGGCAGGGCCAGCAGCAGGTGGACCAGGTTGGAGAGCACGGTGACCATGGGGAGCAGCTCGGCCGGGAAGACCGCCTTGCGGATCAGTCCGCCGTTGGCGATCATCGACATCGAGCCTTCGAGCGCCGAGGTCGAGAGCCAGATCCAGGGGAACAGTCCGCTCACCACGAACAGGGCGTAGGGGTCGGCGCCGGCGACCCGCGGCTGGAAGACCACGCTGAACACGAAGGTGTAGACGGCCAGCAGCAGCAGGGGATTGGCCAGCGACCAGAGGAAGCCGAGCACCGAGCCGCGGTAACGGGCTTTGAGCTCACGTCCCGTGAGGGTGGCCAGGAGGCCGCGGAAGCGGAAGAGCTGGCCTGCGACTCTGAGCATGGGATGCGCCTTTCTAGCCCACACCCCGGTAGGAGTCAAGCTCATAGCGTTGGGGAGGAGCTCCCCAACGGCGCGCGGAGGCGCAATCTCAGGGGATGGGGTTATCCCCTGCGGGGAGAGCGCGCATCCTGTGGGGACGGGGTCATTTCCTCAGGGGATGAGGTCATCCCCTCAGATTGGAAGACGTATCCTGCGGGGACGAGGCCATCCCCTGGCGTTGCGCGCTCCGCGCTGTGGGGATGACCCCATCCCCTGAGATTG
>JANOCF010000432.1:0-6151 GCA_031412055.1 Holophagales bacterium
CTCGCGCAGGCCGCCGAGAAGGTTCGCGCCAACCAGGTGCGCGGCAACCCGGCGAGCTAGCTCTCTCCCACACCTCTTCTGAAAAAAGGACACCGGCTCTTTCCGAGCCGGTGTCCTTTTTTCCGTCTCGGCGGCAACTTATATAAGGGGGGCCTAAGATTCTGGAGGGATCCATGCCACACCTTTGCGAGGAGCAAGCGAGAGCCCTGGTCCGCAGGTTCGCCACCGAGATGGAGCATCTGGAGGAGTGCCCCGACTGCCGCAACCTCCTGAGGGAGCTGGCCTCCCAGGAGGAAGGAGCATACCGGGCCGCCCTGGCCCGGGCCACGGAGGGGACGCTGAGACGGATCCCCCATGTGAACGCGGAGAAGGCGGCGGCGCCTCAGCTCCTCGCCGAGCTCCTGGCACTGGCCGAGAGCGAGAGGGAGACCACCATCGCGGTGGACCCCCGCTTCCACAGCTACGCGCTGGCGGCGCACGCGCTGAAACATTGCGAGTTGGCGGTCGCGAGGGACCCGGTCCAGGCCCGAAACCTCTCCCACCTCGCCAGAACGGTCGCCGAGCAGGTCGACCCCCGCTCCTGCGGCGGCACCGCAGCCCTGGCCGACCTCGCGGCCTACGCGCTCGCCATGGAGGCGGACGCCCTGCGGATCTCCGGAGATCCCGACCAGGCCCTGCGCGCCTTTGCGGAAGCCCGGATCCTCCAGGAGAGAGGCGGGGCCGATCCGGATGTCAGCGCGCGCGTCGATGTCCTGGAAGCGATCCTGCGCCGCGACCTCGGCCAGCCGGGAACGGCGCTCGACCTCCTGGATCGCGCCGCCGAGGCGTTCATCATGCTGCGGGAGCACGACCAGCTCGCCCGTACCATTCTCCTCCGGGTGAGGCTGGCCAGCGATCGGGAGGGAGCTGTGGGCTCGATTCGGAGGGTACCGCTCCGGGGCGCCTCCGCCCGAAGCCACTAGATCCGGACAGGGGTGGTCAGCGGGCCAGGACTTCCCGGACCCGCTCCATCCCCGTGTTGCTGCCGCCCAGCACGATCCCGATCCGGCGTCCTCGGAAGACGTCGTGCACGAGAACGCCAGCCAGCCCGGCCGCACCCGCGGGCTCGACGATCACCCGCAGGTGGCGGATGGCGAGCCCCATGGCGTCCAGGATGGCCTCGTCGCTCACGGTCAGCACGCCTTCTGCGTGTCTTCGGATCAGCTCGAAGTTGAGGACTCCCGGCTTGGGCGCCGTCAGTCCGTCGGCCACGGTCTGGACGCGCTCCGGCGGTGTGGGCTCGCCCGCGGCCAGCGACCGGACCAGGCCGTCGGCGCCCTCCGGCTGAATGCCGTAGACGCTCGCCGTTGGAGCCAGTCCCCTCGCGGCCAGGATCGCCCCGGCGAACAGCCCTCCTCCGGAGGTGGGAACCACCACGCAGTCCAGGCCCGGGACCTCCTCCACCAGCTCCCAGGTGGCCGTGGCGGCCCCGGCGATGACGAAAGGGTCATCGAAGGGATGGACCAGCGTGTAGCCGTGCTCGCTTCGCAGATGGGCGAGGCGCTCGAAGGCCTGGGTGGCGTTGGTGATCCCGTCCTTCTCGATCCGGCCGCCCAGGGCGGCCACGGCCGCGAGCTTCTCGGGGACGGCGTTCTCGGGCATCACGACCACGAGGGAAGCGCCCGCCTTCCGCGCGGCCCAGGCGGCACCCAGGGCCGCGTTGCCCGCGCTCACCGTGATCAGACCGGGCGCAAGCTCGTCCGGGGTGAACGAGCGAATCCGGTTGTAGGCGCCGCGCACCTTGAACGAGCCGGTGATCTGCAGGCCCTCGGCCTTGAACCAGAGTCGGGCACCCGCCAGCTCGTCCAGGGTATCGGAGCGCAGGACGGGCGTGCGGGGCAGCACCCCGGCCAGGGCTTCGCGGGCGGCGAGAACGTCGGGGACATCAGGAATGTCGATCACTCTCGCTCCAGCAGCGCAACCCCGGTCCCCTTGCCGAAGCCTCGCCGCGCAATCCGGGCGAGAAGCCAGGCCAGGGGCATCTCCCTCTGGAGACGGCGCCCTTCGTCGAAGACGGGACGGAACTCGTCGACACGCCAGCCGAAGGGCCGGAAGAACTCGGCTCCCTCCTCGGGCGCGAACCGGTACGGGGCGTTGGCGTTCTCCAGGTGCGTCCCCCAGGTCCTGTGCAGCCGCTTGAGGAGCGCCGGCGAGAGCAGGTCGGTCACCCACCAGCGGAAGCTCTGCGGACCATGGAGATCGCTGGCCAGCGGAGCCACCTGCTGCGGCGTGAGATAGAGAAGGAGCCCCTCGGAGGCGACCAGGACCCGCTTCCCCATCCGGTTCACGCGGTCGAACAGGGCGCGGCGCGCCTCGTGGTCCGCCAGATCAAGCCGGACCCGCTCCAGCTCGCAGACGGGCCGCTCCCCCGCCATCTCCGTCTCTTTGTGCGCCAGGAGCTCCGGCAGGTCGACCTCGATCCAGTGTAGGGACGGCGGCAGGGGCAGACGGTAGGGACGGGTGTCGAATCCCGCGGCGAGGTTGAGCACCAGGTCTACGCCGTCGCGCCGGACTGCCCGCAGGATCAGCTCGTCGAAGACGCAGGTGCGGACGATCAGGGCCCACGCCATGGCCTCCGCCCGGGGGACGTGGCGCACGATGGCCGCGCCGCGCTCCCCCGCCAGCTTCCGCGCCCAGGGGTCGCGGAACAGGGCGTCCGGACGATCGCTTTCCATCGCACGATAGAACGCGACCCAACGGGCCGTGTCCGACACGTTCTCGATCAGCTTTGAAGGCATGGCCTGGAGAGCATTCTACCCCACCGCAAGAGACCCTAGCTCTCCAGCAGCTCCATCACCCGGGACACCGCTTCGACCACCGGCACGAGCTGCTTCTGGCGGTCTCGGCGCAGCGATACCTCGACCTTGCCGTCCGCCAGCGACTTGGCTCCCACAACCACCCGTACCGGAAAGCCGATCAGGTCTGCGTCCTTGAACTTGACGCCCGGACGCTCGTCGCGGTCGTCGTAGAGGACCTCGATCCCCTTCTCCAGGAGCTGGCCGTAGATCTGCTCGGCGACCCGGCGCACCTCGTTGTCGTCCGGGTTGAGCGCCGCCAGCAGCACCTCGAACGGCGCCAGCGGGCGGGGCCAGATGATCCCGTCCGCGTCGTGGTTCTGCTCGATGGCCGCGGCGACCGTCCGGCCAATGCCCACGCCGTAGCAGCCCATGGTCATCGGCCGCTCCTGCCCGTCCTCGTCGGTGAAGTTGCAGCCGAATTTCTCGGAGTACTTGGTGCCGAGCTTGAAGATGTGTCCCACTTCGATGCCGCGGAACAGCTCCAGCGTCCCCTCGCAGCGCGGGCAGGGATCGCCGCCGGTCACCAGCAGGAGGTCGGCGAGCTCCGAGAGCTCGGCATCGCGGCCCCAGTTGACGCCCGTGTAGTGGGCATCCGCCTTGTTGGCCCCGGTCGCGAAGTTGGTCATCCCGCGAACGGTCTCGTCCGCCACCACGCGGACTCCCGACAGGCCCACCGGACCCGCGAAGCCCACCGGCGCCTGGGTCGCCTCCCGCACCTTCTCCTCGCTCGCGAGGTTCAGGTGCTGGACGTCCAGATGGTTCGCCAGCTTGATCTCGTTGATCTCACGGTCGCCCCGGACCAGCACCGCCACGAGCCCCTTCTCGGTCTCGTAGATCAGCGTCTTGACGAGCTGCCGCGGCTCGATGCCGAGGAACTTCGCCACGTCCTCGATCGACTTCTGAGCGGGGGTCGAAACCTCCTTCAGCTCCTGCGGCTCGCCGGTCGATTCGGTTTCGGTTCCCTCGGAAAGCCCTCGCGTCTCGGCCCGCTCGACGTTGGCCGCGTAGCCGCAGGACGGGCAGCGCACCACCGCGCTCTCACCCGTGTCGGCCACGACCATGAACTCGTGCGAAGCCGAGCCGCCGATCGAGCCGACGTCCGCCTCCACCATCGAGTAGTCGAGGTGGCAGGACTCGAACATCCGGCAGTAGGCGTTGCGCATGGCCTCGTAGGTCACATCCAGGCTCTCGGGTCCGGTGCCGAACGAGTAGGCGTCCTTCATCAGGAACTCGCGGCCGCGCATCAGGCCGAAGCGGGGCCGGATCTCGTCCCGGAACTTGGTCTGGATCTGGTAGAGGTTGAACGGGAGCTGGCGATAGCTCTTCACGTCGCGCCGCACCACGTCGGTGATCACCTCTTCGTGGGTTGGGCCGAAGACGAAGTCCCGCTCGTGGCGGTCCTTGATGCGCAGAAGCTCCTTGCCGTAGCGCTGCCAGCGCCCGGACTCCTGCCAGAGCTCGGCGGGCTGGATCGACGGCATCGACAGCTCGATCGCTCCGGCCGCGTTCATCTCGCGGCGGACGATGTTCATGAACTTCGTCAGGCTCCGCCACCCCATGGGGAGGTAGGTGTAGATACCGGCCGCGACCTTCTTGATCATGCCGGCGCGCACCATGAGCTGGTGACTGATCACCTCGGCGTCGTTGGGCACCTCGCGGGTGGTGAAGAGATAGTACTGGCTCCAGCGCATGCGCTCTCCCGAGTCTGAGTGGTGAGGGGGAATTTACTTCCTGGGGCTCCGGCGCGCCCTTTCGATGAGGCGCGTCGAGTCCTTCATGCATTCCATCATCTTTTCCTGCAGGGCCTCACCCTTTTCGCCCATGGTCCGGGCATGGGCGAGGACGCTGCGCGCCCGGTCCTCTTCGCCCGAAGCGAGGAGCGCCATGCCGAGATGGGTCAGGGTCGTGGACGACGGACCCAGCTCGCTCGACCGGGCGAGGAAGTCGACGGCCTTGTCGAACTCCTTGCGCTTGTAGTGCACCCAGCCGAGGGCGGCGAGCGGGAACTGCTTGATCTCGTCCGGCGCCAGCTCGACGGAGCGGCGGGCGAAGTCCAACGCCTCGTCCAGGTCCTCCTCCATCTCCGCCAGGTTGTAGGCCATCTCGTAGTAGGCGATCGACTTGGCGAAGTTGGAGTTGCCTTCGTCGAGGAGCACCCGGCCGATGCGGTTGCCCTCGCGGTACTTGCCCTGGCTGCGCATCGCCTCGATGAGCGTGGCGTAGGCCGTGGCCATGAGCATCTCGCCGGGCTTGAGGTCCAGCACCTTGCGGGTAACGGCCTCGATCTCCTGATTCTTGTTCAGATGCAGGCACAGAAGGGCGTAGGACATCAGCAGCGTCGGGTTGTCCGGATCGAGCGCCAGGGCGTGGCGGTAGCTGGCATGGGCCTGCTTCAGGTTCTCCTTGGCCAGGAACTCCTCGCCCTTTTTGAACCAGGCCGCGGCCTCGCCGCTCACCCCGGGCAGCGGCGTGCCGGCCGCGCCGGAGAGATAGCGCACCAGGTCCTGGTACTGCAGCTTCTTGGGATTGAGCCGCTGAGCCTGCCGGAACGAGTCGAGCGCCTTGCGCGTCCAGTGCCGGTCGAGGTACGCCAGCCCGAGCAGGTGGTGAGCCTCCTCGAAGGCGGGGTCGTGCCGCACCGCCTCCTGCAGGTAGTGGACGGAGAGAGAGAGCTTGCCCATCTCGTAGTAGCAGCTCCCCAGCAGGTAGAGCGCCTGCGGCACCGGATCGACCTGCACCGCCCGCTCCAGGAACAGGACCGCCTTGGCCAGGTTCCCCTGGCCGGCATAGACCGCTCCCAGGCTGAAGTGGGGCAGGAAGCTCTCGGGATAGAGCGCGATGGCGCGCTTCAGGTACTCCTCGGCGCGGAGGTGGTCGCCCTTCTCGTAGTGGATGACGCCGCTGTAGACCAGGCCTTCGTAGTGGTCCGGCTTGACGTCGAGCACGCGGTCGAAGAAGGCCAGGGCCTGGCCGGTTTCGCCTTCATTGAAGTGGGTCTCGCCGAGGAAGTAGGCGAGCTCGTAGTTGTCCCGGTCGAGCTTGAACGCGGACTCCAGCGAGCCCACGGCGCGCTCGATGTCGAAGGCGAAGAGGGCGTACTCGGCGTCCTCCAGGTGCTGCAGGAACATCTTGCGCTTTTCGCCGTGATGGAGGGCGGCGATACGCTCCTTGATCGACAGGAAGCGCTCGCGCTTCTCCAGGGCGAGGAGCTGGTAGTCCATCTTGGACTCCCAGAGATCGCTCCACTCGTCCCAGCCGATGTAGTGCTTCTGCTCCAGCAGCTCGCGCAGCGCCGAGAGGCCGGTCTGGTTGAT